>NZ_ABEQ01000016.3 GCF_000171335.1 Candidatus Epulonipiscium viviparus | reverse complement strand
ACACTCATGCAACCGCCGACACTCATGCAACCGCCGATACAGATGCTGATGCCCATGCTCATGCTACTGCCGATACAGATGACGCCGCCGACGCTCATGCTACTGCCGATACAGATGCTGATGCCCAGGCTCATGCTACTGCCGATACAGATGCTGATGCCCATGCTCATGCTACTGCCGATACAGATGCTGATGCTCCGGCTCATGCTACTGCCGATACAGATGCTGATGTCGATGCGCCTGCTTCTGCCGATACAGATGACGATGCCCATGCTCATGCTACTGCCGATACAGATGCTAATGTCGATGCGCCTGCTTCTGCCGATACAGATGCTGATGCCCATGCTCATGCTTCTGCCGATACAGATGCTGATGCCCATGCTCATGCTACTACCGATACAGGCGCTGATGCCCATGCTCAGGCTACTGCCGATACAGATGACGATGCTCTTGTACATGCTGAGGTTGTCGAAGAAATTGTTGCGGTCGAAAATGGAACTACCATCAACTATCCCAAAAATTTTTCAGAAATAGAAGCCGCAGATGTATTCACTACCACTGTAGATACAGAGCCCATCCCCGAAATTGATATTCTCGAAACTGTTGAAGTACAAACCACAACTATTTCAGACGTCGATCAAGCAACTTCTATGATCTTACAAATGGTTCCTATAGAAGTGGTCCAGCATGGTCCTGCGATACTAAGCATCCCCCCTATTGTAACTGCAGAAGCTGAAGTTTCCGAAACTCATGATAAGTCTGCAACTACTGAGACTACTGACGCTCGCGATATGTAGTATTTTAATTTATTATTAAATAAGCGTTGACAAGCTTGATTTTCTTATGCTATATTAAGGTGTATTACGCTCGAAGCGGTTTTTTTAAATTCCTATTGGATACCATATTCGGCGATTTTATGATCAGGGAGGTGTACACAAATGTACGCAATTATTGAAACTGGTGGAAAACAGTACAAAGTTGAAGAAGGCATGATTATCAAGGTTGAAAAACTAGGTGTATCAAACGGCGATGAAGTTTCTTTCGAAAACGTCTTAGCGGTAAAAAAAGCCGACTCTTTAGTAACTGGTTCTCCATGTGTAAAAGGTGCCACTGTTAAAGCAGAAGTTCTTGAAGCTGAAGGTAAAGGCAAAAAAATTATAGTTTTTAAATATAAGCCTAAAAAAACTTACAAGAAAAAGCAAGGGCACCGTCAACGCTTTACAAAAGTTAAAATTACTTCTATTAATGCCTAGTCAATGATAAATATTAAGCTTTATTTTAAAGAGGAAAATCTATTTCGATTTCGAGTTTCGGGTCATGCGAATTACGCAAAATCAGGATCCGATATTGTATGTGCAGGCGTTAGTGCCCTTGTATTTACTGCTGTCAATTCGATAGAAGCTTTCTTAGATGAGCCTATGCTTATAAATGAAAAGGACGAACAACAAGGAATTATAGATTGCACATTTCCGAATATAAAAAATGAGATCTATAATCCCCAAACCACAATTTTACTTAAGAGCTTGTCGTTTGGGTTAGAAGGAATTCAAAAAATGTATCCTGCAAATGTTAGGATCAAAAAGTATATACCTCGGAGGTGAAAAATATGATACGTTTTGACTTACAGTTTTTTGCTAGCAAAAAGGGAGTTGGCTCATCCAAAAACGGACGCGACTCCGAATCTAAACGTCTAGGTGCCAAAAGAGCCGACGGACAGTTTGTAAAAGCTGGTAACATTCTATACCGTCAAAGAGGAACCAAAATCCATCCTGGCACCAACGTTGGGCGTGGTGGCGATGATACTCTTTTCGCTCTAGTCGATGGAGTAGTTAGATTTGAACGTAAAGGTAGAAGCAAAAAACAAGTTTCTGTATACAGTGCTTAATTTACAAGGGGTTTCAACTTTAAGTTGAGCCCTTTTTTTCATAGCATAAATAAATAAATCAATAAATTATGAATGGAGGTAAAAAAATGTTTGTAGATCATGTAAAAATATTTGTACGCTCGGGGCGTGGTGGCGACGGACATGTGTCTTTTAGACGTGAAAAATACGTACCCAATGGAGGGCCCGATGGGGGCGACGGAGGTACTGGCGGCGATATTATATTTCAAGTAGATTCTGGCATAAATACATTGTTGAATTTTAAACATATTCGACAATACAAAGCTGGAGACGGAGAACCCGGAGCCAAAAAGCGTTGCCACGGCAAAGACGGGTTAGATAAAGTTATTCGTGTTCCAAAAGGCACTATCATAAGAGAAGCGGAGTCTCAAAAAATTATTGCAGACATGTATTTAGACGATCAGCAAGAAATTATTTTTAAGGGCGGCAAAGGTGGCAAGGGCAACCAACACTTTGCAACACCAACAAGACAAGCTCCCAAATATGCCGAAAAGGGGCGCGATGCAAAAGAATATTGGGTTACTTTAGAACTCAAAATGCTTGCCGACGTCGGATTAGTAGGCTTTCCTAATGTTGGAAAATCTACTTTATTATCAATGGTTAGTAACGCACAACCCAAAATTGCGGACTATCACTTTACAACACTTTCGCCAAATCTTGGAGTTGTAACAAACCGGTTTGGCAAACAATTTGTTATGGCTGATATCCCAGGAATAATCGAAGGGGCATCCGACGGTGTGGGGCTAGGCTTTAATTTTCTAAGACATATAGAAAGAACCAAGGTGATTGTTCACGTAGTTGATGCCGCCGGCACAGAGGGTCGCGATCCAAAAAGCGACATTCTAACCATTATAAAAGAGCTAGACAAATATAATCCACAAATTCTCGAAACCAAGCCCCAAATTATTGCAGCTAACAAGATCGACATCTCAAGCGAATATATTGCGGAACTAACAGAATTTTTTGAAATTGGTCGTGGCATCAAAGTCGTCCCTATTTCTGCGGCCTCAAATTCCAACCTACAAACGCTACTACAAGAAATYGATACTCTATTAAGCAGTCTTCCTGTTGATAATATTACATTTGAGCCMGAATTTGTAGAAGATGAAATTAGCAAAGAAAGTTTTACGGTATCCGAAATTGAAAGCGGTTATTTTGCCGTTAGTGGAGTGGGAGTYGAAAAAATGATTGGATATACGTCATTAGATTCGGAAAAGGGCTTCGCATTCTTCCAAAAATAYCTTCGCGACAAAGGAATTATTGACAGTTTAGAGCAAGCCGGAATAAAAGAAGGCGACACTGTACGAATTTATGACATAGAATTTGAATATTATAAATAGAAAGGACAAAAACATGACTAGTAAACAACGAGCGCATCTTAGATCACTGGCCCAAAATATTAATAGCACATTCCAGGTTGGCAAAAACTCGGTTACTCCAGAATTAGTTATTGGAATATCTGAAGCATTGGCGGCAAGAGAGCTTATAAAAATAACTGTACTAAACAATTGCGACGAAGATATTACTGACATTGCTCAAATGTTGGCCGAAAGAAGCAAATCTCAATTAATTCAAATTATTGGGAAAAAAATTATTTTGTATAAAATGCCTAAGAAAAATCCAAAAATAATATTACCGGAAAATTAATATTAAACGAGGTGATCAACATGGATATTAAAGTAAGAATAGGTATCATGGGGGGCACATTTGACCCCATACACAACGGACATTTGGTAATAGCACAAGAAGTCCTAGAACAATTTAAACTAGACAAAATTTTATTTATTCCTAACGGCAACCCCTCACACAAAAAATCTATACACATCTCTTCAAAAAAAAATAGGTTTCATATGACCAAACTCGCYATTTTGGATAACCCTCATTTTTTTATTAGYGATATTGAGTATAAAAACGATCGTCCCAGCTATAGCTACGATACTATCTGCAGTTTAAAGCATACTTTTGCAGATAGCGAATTCTATTTTATAGTTGGTGATGATAGCATTTTAGACATTTTAAACTGGTATAAAAGCACCGAACTTATTAAGCTTTGCAAATTTATTGTTGTAAATCGACCAAATTTTAACAATGAAGCAGTCTCCACCCAAATCAAATTTCTAGAAGACAATTTTAATGCTACTATTTTGAGAATAGATCATCTAGGATTTGATATTTCCTCTACCGAAATTAGGCATCGGATATACAGTAATAAATCTGTTCAATATTTGGTGCCTCCCTCAGTAGAAGCTTATATAAGAAAAAAAGAATTATACTATAATAAACTCACCATTAGCAAATCAGAGCAAAAACATATAGAAGAAATTGTCGCATCCGCCATGGGGGCTAAGAGATTTAGCCACACTCTGGGTGTTACAGAATTTGGCGTTAAACTGGCACAACATCATGGTGTTGACGCAAATAAAGCTTATTTAGGTTGCATATATCATGACCTTGCAAAAGAAATGGATCACACAGCAGAATACCCTATCGAATTTGATGCCTTCGAAACAGCGCATCCACAATTAAAACACGGAAAAATTGCAGCATTTCTGGTAGAACATTCATATAATATAACAGACCCCGACATATTAGATAGTATACGATATCATACTATTGGCAGACACAACATGTCCAACTTGGAAAAAATTGTTTATCTTGCCGACATGTGTGAATATGGACGTGGCTCTAGTAATAGCTACACTATATTACGAAAACTATGCTTTCAAGATTTAGATCGAGCTATGTACTACTCAATGAAAATAGTGCGACATTCTGTGGTACATGAAAAACAGAAAGAACTTCACCCAAGCCTTAACGGTTTAATAGAAGAGTATGAAAAATATAATTAGAGAGGGTGGATCTATATGGAACCATATGAATTAGCATTAAAAATAGCGCATATTTTAGATAAAAAAAAATTAGAAGATTTAGAGATTGTTGAGGTTAAAGAACTGACCACTTTAACAGACTACTTTGTAATTGCTATTTGCTCTAACACGAGACAATCGATGGCTATTTCCGAAGAACTAGAATATTTGTTAGAAGAAGAAAACATTGCGGCAAAACATTCAGAAGGATACGAAACCGCACGCTGGATCTTGCTTGATTACTTGGGCGTTATAGTGCATATTTTATACAAAGAAGATGCTCAAATTTATGGGCTTCACAGACTTTGGCAAGATGGAAAAAATATTCCTTTTTAATGCTTATAGATGCAGACGTTTTAGACTGGTCGTCTGCATCATTATTTCAATTTTCATATGGCACTTCTTGATACACATGGTAGTTGAGCCAGTTTGAAAACAGCAAATTAGCATGGGATCTCCACTTAACTTTTGGGGCTAAATTTGGATTATCATCTGGATAATAGTTATACGGAATATTTATATTTCGTCCTAAATTTTTATCCCGTTGATATTCTTGCTCCAAAATATATGGATCATATTCGGAATGCCCCGATACAAATACAAACTTATTATCGCGACTAACCAAAATATATACTCCTGCATCATCGGAAGTGGCCACTATATCAAAATCTTTTGACTGACTTAAAACTAGATTATCCCAGCCAGTATGCCTAGAATGCGGAGCAAAAAATGTATCATCAAAACCTCTCACAATTTGACATGCCTTTACAACTTTATGCTCAAACACTCCAAATATTTTTTTATCTAACACAATTTTATCTATGCCATAATAATAATATAGTGCTGCCTGTGCTCCCCAACAAATAAATAATGTTGAGTATACATTGGTCTTGGCAAATTCTAAAATCTGCAAAAGCTCATCCCAATAATCCACCTCTTCAAAATCCAACATCTCTACTGGCGCTCCCGTCACAATCATCCCATCATACTTTTTATGCTTAATCTCTGTAAAGTCTTTATAAAAATTTTCGAGATGATTTTTGGACGCATTCTTACTTTCATGCGTAGACATATGAACAAAATCTACATTTATTTGTAACGGAGTATTCCCTATTAGTCTAAGCAACTGCGTTTCTGTCTCTACTTTTGTGGGCATCAAATTCACTATTGCTATATTTAGTGGTCTAATATCTTGCCTTTCTGCACGACCTTTTCGCATCACAAATATATTTTCTTTTTGCAATATTTCTGTTGCTGGCAAATTTTGAGGTATTATAACAGGCATCATATCCTCCTATACTTTAGCAAGCGCATTTGTTAAGTCTGTAATTATATCATTGATATCTTCTATCCCTACAGATAACCTCACTAGATCAGGGGTTACACCAGCTTTTAGTTGATCCTCTGGGCTTAGTTGACGATGCGTCATGCTAGCTGGGTGCAGCAAATGGGTCCTTATATCCCCAACATGCACTACCAAGGTCGCCAGCTTTACATTATTGATCACAGCTTTTCCTGCTGCGGCACCTCCCTTAACCCCAAAGGTTATTATTCCACTAGCTCCGTTYGGCAAATATTTTTGTGCCAACTCATATGAAGCATYAGACTTAAGACCCGGATAATTTACCCAAGCCACTTTTGGGTGCTCCTCCAAAAACTTTGCAACGGTCAGAGCATTCTCAGAGTGTCTATCCATTCTCACCGCCATAGTTTCTGCACCTATATTTGTGAGATACGCATTAAACGGACTCATCGTACATCCCATATCTCTGAGCAATGTAACRCGAGCTTTCAGAATAAATGCCTGCTTTCCAAATGCTTCTGTATAAACCAATCCATGATAACTTGCATCTGGCGTTGTAAACTCCGGAAATYTRCCATTTGTATAATCAAATTTTCCGCCATCTACTAGCAGCCCYCCAACGCAGGTTGCATGTCCATCAATATATTTGGTAGTCGAGTGAATAATAATATCTGCCCCATGCTCAAAAGGACGACACAAATGCGGTGTTGCAAACGTACTATCTACAATTAGCGGCAATCCGTTTTTATGCGCTACGGTACTTACCTTTTCAAAATCTAACACATCCAAACTTGGGTTTCCGATAGTTTCTCCAAACACTGCTTTTGTATTTTCTTTGATATACTTTTGCATTTCTTCTGCAGTTGCATTAGGATCTACAAAATCAAATTCTATACCCAACTTTCGAAGCGTTATATCAAAAAGATTGAACGTTCCGCCATATAAATTTGACATACATAAAATGTGATCTCCAGCCGAGGCCAAATTTAGTATTGCAAGTAACGATGCCGACTGCCCCGATGATGTTGCAATAGCGCCTACGCCACCTTCCATATCGGTAATTTTTTCCTCTAGATATCCGCATGTAGGATTGCTTATTCTAGAATACATATGCCCTGCTGCTTTCAAATCAAATAAATCCGCGACCATATCCGCGTCATCATACTTATATGTTGTAGACTGAATTAGTGGAGCCACCCTCGGTTCACCATTTTTAGGTTTATATCCAGACTGAATACATTTTGTTGCTGTGCGCATTAACATACCTCCTTAAGAATATTTGACGTAATAACTAGTCAAGATTTATAATAACCAACAAAGTTGATTTTTAATCGTATTAAATCATTTATTCTTGCTAAAATAAAATTATTATCATATACTTAATACAAAATAAAAGGAGTGATCTGCTATGAAAGTTACAGTTAAAGTTCCTGCATCCACCGCAAATATTGGAAGCGGAATCGATTGTTTGGGAGTTGGGCTATCAAAATATTTAACCGTTGTAATGGAAGATAATGATAAATTTGAAATAATCTTTAAGCAAGGATTTAATCGAGATATTTTGCTTGATGAAAATTTATTTTATACTGGAGCAAAGCGTATTTTTGCTAAAGCTGGTCGAGGATTTCCATTGGTAAAAATCACCATGGTTACCGATATTCCTGGTTCGCGTGGGCTCGGAAGCTCTGCATCTGCAATAGTCGCGGGTGTCTATGCCGCAAATGCGTATCTCAATGATCTGTTCACCGAAGCCGAGCTTATTTCAGAAGCATCACTTATCGAAGGTCATCCAGATAATGTTGTCCCTTGTGCGGTAGGTGGATTTACAATTTCTATGATGGATAACGATGTTACCCACTACCACAAAATAGTTCCCAACCGCGACCTCAGATTTATTACTGCCATTCCAGACTATGAGCTTCCCACTAAATTGGCCCGAAGCGTTATACCCAAAGAATTTTCTCGCACAACTCTTGTCACACAACTTCAACGGGCTTGCTTTTTAGTTGGAGCACTCGCAAGCGGAGATATTCGCCAACTCGAAATAGCAACGCAAGATTTAATTTTCACTCCTGCAAGAAAGGATCTAATTCCTGGATTTGATGCAGTAACCAGCAATGCCATGGCAGCAGGAGCCATCTGCTCGATGATTTCTGGTGCAGGCCCCACATTAATAGCATTTGCAACCCACAACTTAGACTGTATTGCTGCAGCTATGCGACAAGGCTTTACCGATGCACAAATAAATTCTACAGTAGAAATTTTACGAGCAGATACCAAAGGTGCCGTTGTCATCACCGAAATATAATAATAAACGGGTAGACACCTGATTCTTCCTTGCGTGTCTACTTTTTTAATTTTTTTTTGCAAAAGGGGCTTGTCAAACTTTTTTAAATGGTGTATAGTAAACGAGTATTAAATTTGGCGGAATAGCTCAGTTGGCTAGAGCACATGGTTCATACCCATGGTGTCGGGGGTTCGACTCCCTTTTCCGCTATTTTTTTATGCCCAAAAATAAATGCATACACCCTTCACTTTTATAATATAATAATCTATCACAAAATCCATTCCATTTGCAACATCCTTCTCTTACATACCCCCAAAAATCATTAAGGAGGCAACAATGAAATTAACAACTAAACAACTCACTATTCTTAGCCTTTTAATCGCAATACACGTAGTTTTATCACGTCACCTTGCAATACATATTGGCGATTTAATCCGAATCAGCTTTGCATCTGTGGTCACCGGAATAATTGCGGTCTATTTTAAACCCGCTTGGACAATTTTGGCTTGCGGTATCTCAGACTTATTGGCAGCATTGCTATTTCCAACTGGTCCATTTTTYCCAGGATTTACCTTAAGCGCAATGGTTGGCGGCTCTATATATGCGGCATTGTTATATCGMAAACCATTTAGCTGGTATCGCGTTATTGCCATCAAGGCTTTGTCCCTAATTATCGTAACTGCCGGCTTAAATTCTTATTGGCTTTCACTACTCATAGGCAAATCATTTATTGTAATAGCAACTCCACGAATTGCCGAAGAACTTTTAATGTTTCCTATTGAAGTAATATTGTTGGGCCTTACTCTTAAATATTTGGTACCTCAGCTCAAAAAACAAATAGTAATCTAATAAAACATATTCAATTTTGCTATCAAATTAACCCTGGTGATTAATATAAAATTGAAATTCATGCATAAAAAATATTAGAGTGCAAACAATTAAAATGTACCCTCCCAAAACGCCATGCAAAAATATACAAAAAAAATGATATTTTTTAAGGTGATTACTCATATAGATTAATAGACAATAAAATTTATTAATAAAGGGGGGATTAGGCTTTGAGAAATATTCCAAAAGATTTACTAAACGAGTACGACTTAGAAGTCTACAGATCACAATACAACAGAAATAATTTTATATTGGATACAAATAAGGGTAAATATATTTTGAGAAAAGTAAATACACAGCATGAACAAATTATTTTTATGTATGAAGCAATCAATCACTTATACAAAAATGGTTTTACACAAACTGAAATCATTTATCCCACAAAAAAAAATCTCCCTTATGTAACTCTCACGGGACAAACTTATATATTGCAAAGTCATAAAAATAGTTTAGAAATTGAGTTTAAGAATACCGAAGATATTATAGCAATCATCAAACTTTTGGCCAACTTTCATAAATGTGGATTGAATCTTAAAACTTCTGTACATGATGCAAGTCCAATACATATGAAAGATGTCTATTCTTATTTTACCAAAAGAATCAAAGAAACTAACACTCTAAAAAAAGCTATTCAACCGCTTTCTCAAAAAACTGAATTTGAAGCAATGTTCTTAAAAGACTACAAAGATTATTTAGATCTTGAAAATTTGGCTCTTATGTGTATCAATGAAAACAGTTGTACATCTCTAATAAAACATGCCACCACCAATAGAACCTTAGCACATAACGAATACAAGTATCATTCTGTTGGCAAAACTAACAGTCAACTCTATTTATTAAATATAGATAAATGTGGCATAAATATGCAAATACAAGATTTAAGCTCAATACTTTCCAAAATTATGCAAAAAAATTCTTGGGATATTGAATTTCTCAAAATACTTTTAACTGAATATGAAAATATTCGTCCACTTTCAATCGATGAACGCGCTGTCCTTAAAGCTCTGTTGATTTTTCCTGAAAAATTCGCTTCTATGTGTAACAACTATTTACAATGTAAAAGAAGAAATAATTATAGTATGTTTTTAGTAAAATGGGAAAACATGCTAGTATATAAGGAGAAGCAACTTGCAGCTTCTAAATACATTAAAGAAAATCTCTGACATAATATACTTTAATCATAGGAGGCTTACAGATGAAAAGTAACAGATTTTTAGTCATTGGGATTATCTCCACTCTTGTAGTTTGTCTAGTTGGTGTTATGGTATTTCTAATAGTTGAAATATCACAATTTACTATAGAACCTCAACTAGTCGAAGAGCTTTCCGAAGTCCCAGAACCAGCTATAAAAGAAGTCCAATTAACCTTCGATGGAGTGGTAACCGAAATTGATGGCAATAAGTTAATAATTACAAATGTAGACAACCACGAGCCTATAGAGCTAAATATTGTTGGTAGTTCATCAATTTCAGACAAGTACAACAAACAAATTCCACTCTCTCAAATTGTTTTAGGTGAAATAGTAGACGTATCATATAAGATCAACTCTCATGATATAGTATCCTTACAGATTCATCCAATGGCTTTTATGCATCATAATATAGCAAACACACAAATCGATACAAAATCTCAAACGGTTAGTATCGGAACTAAAAAGTATCATATTGATGAATTGGCTATCTTTCAAAACCCTAACCAAGAAATTYTGTCTGATTTATCTAATTTAACTGAATTTGATGAGATTTTAATAAAGGGATTAGAAGACGATATTTATAGCTTAAATATTATAAATGGGCTAGGATATATTCAAG
The DNA here is from genome assembly GCF_000171335.1 of Candidatus Epulonipiscium viviparus. Taxonomy (GTDB): domain Bacteria; phylum Bacillota; class Clostridia; order Lachnospirales; family Cellulosilyticaceae; genus Epulonipiscioides; species Epulonipiscioides viviparus. Next base: position 29,257 of record NZ_ABEQ01000016.3, on the reverse strand, counting down.
TCACCAATCTACCATCAGAAAATGGACGCCTTGAAATCAACAGGCAAAGGCAAATTCCATTAAACACACTTCCAGATAATACTGTCAAAGTACAAGCCGGAACATATAATCTTGCATTATATTTAGAAAACTACTTGCCTATTATTGTAGAAGATGCCATAATAGAATATGGACAAACCTATATACTAGATGCAGCCAATATTCAACCGATCACTTATGACGTCGCTATTAAGATAGTAAACAATAATCAACCCTATAATCTGAGTATAGATAATATAAGCTACGGYGAAACTAGAAATTTTCAATTACCCCGGGGAACATATACTCTAGACATAACTTCGGCAGGTTTTTATGACTATAGCCATGAATTTAAAGTTCAAGATGATATGGCTTTCCAATTTATTCTTTCTGCAGTACCGCCACCACCGCCACCACTGCCGCCAGCGCCTGAGCCAATTATAGAACCTACGCCTGAACCAATTGTAGAGTCAAACTTAGACGCTGAGTTACTTTTAGACGTCGCACCTATACCTGTTCCTGATGCCGTCTCAGCCGCATTGGATACCTCGGGGCCACAAATTGTAATTGAACCATTACTGCAGCCAAGTACTCCCGCTCCAATAGAACCTCAAATATCTATCGAGCCAGATTTCGAGCTTACAGAATCCGTCGAACCAGAATATAACCATATTATTAATCTTAATACGAATCCACCAAATGCTTCTGTATATTTAAACGGAGTCTATATCGGCGTAACACCTGTATCAAAAAATCTAGACACAGGTATATACAAAGTAGAATTTTCGCTAGAGGGCTATGAAAATTATTCAACTTCGATTATAGTAGAAGAGGAAGACATTCAAACAGACTATTTGTATGTACTTGCACCAAAATAAGCAAAATAAGAGAGGACATTAAAAATGAATTACAAAGATCTTTACAAAAAATGGCTCACCGACGAGTGTTTTGACGACGCAACAAAAGCCGAACTTAAGAGTATTGAAAACAACGAAAAAGAAATCGAAGACCGATTTTACACAGAACTTGAATTTGGTACCGCAGGACTTAGAGGCGTTATCGGAGCTGGAACAAACAGAATGAACAAGTATATCGTTCAAAAAGCAACTCAAGGACTGGCAAATTTTCTTAAAGGGCAAGGACTTCAAAATCCTAAAGTTGTAATTGCGTATGATTCTCGAAACAAATCCGACACTTTTGCTATGGATACCGCCTTAGTATTAGCTGCCAACGGCATAAAAGCATATCTATTCGAAAGTTTAAGAGCCGTTCCGCAACTCAGTTTTGCTTTACGCACACTAAAAGCTGATGCCGGAGTTGTTATTACCGCAAGCCACAATCCACCTGAATATAACGGATATAAAGTTTATGGCAATGACGGAGCTCAAGTCATAGCGCCATTTGATAAAATGATCATCGATCAAGTTAATAGCATAACAGACTTTAGTACTATAAAAACTACCACCGAAACAGAAGCGAAAGCTGATGGATTACTAGAAATCATCGGTGAAAATATAGATAAATTATATATCGAACAAGTAAAATCACAAGTTATCAATCAAGATGTAATCAATAAAGTTGCAGACGAATTCAAAATAGTGTATACTCCATTACATGGAACTGGAAATTTGCCTGTTAGACGCGCACTAAAAGAAGTAGGCTTCAAAAATGTTTATGTTGTTGCAGAACAAGAGAAGCCAGATGGAAATTTCCCGACTGTGAAAAGTCCAAATCCAGAAGATCCCAATGCATTTAAACTAGCAATAGAGCTTGCAAAAAAAGAACAAGCCGATATCATAATAGGAACCGATCCCGATGCTGATCGTGTTGGTGTTTTAATTCGTGATGAAAAAGGTGAATATATTGTTCTAACCGGTAATATGATAGGTACTATGTTGACTGACTATATTTTACGTGGCAGAAAAGAAAACGGAAGTCTTCCTACAAATGGTGTTGTCATCAAAACTATTGTCACAACAGAAATGATTAGACCTATTTGCGAGTTTTATGGTTCAGACGTAATAGAAGTTCTTACTGGCTTTAAATTTATTGGTGAACAAATTAAAAACTTTGAAACAACCAACCAACATTCGTATGTATTTGGTTTTGAAGAAAGCTATGGCGCGCTTGCCGGAACCTATGCTAGAGACAAAGATGCTGTTGTTACCAGTCTACTCGCTTGTGAAATGGCTGCGTACTACAAATTAAATGGTATGACCTTATACGAAGCGCTTGTTGCGTTATATCAAAAATTTGGTTATTATAGAGAGGATGTTCAATCATTTACTCTTAAAGGCATCGAAGGAATTGGCAAAATTAAGAATATTATGGAAACCCTTAGAAATCAACAGATTGATACTATAGGCGGATACCAAATCCTTGCTAAACGTGACTACAAAACACAGCAAAGAGTAACCAAAGATGGAACCACTTCTAAAATTGAGCTACCTGTGTCCGATGTTATTTATTTTGAACTATCAAACAACGCTTGGATTTGTGTTAGACCTTCTGGTACAGAACCTAAGATTAAATTCTATATTGGAGTTAAAGGCCAAAGCCTAGAAGATGCCAATAATAAATTACAAGCAATTAAAGATGATGTACTCAAAATTTTAGAACCACTTATGTAAAACTTTAAAGCGGATTCACTTTAACGTGATTCTGCTTATTTTCTTTATTTAAAGGAGATGATTCTATGTATGCACAAGTACAAGACTTGATTAAAGTCAAAAAATATAATCAAGCCACGGTAATGTTAAATGGCATTGAGAATAGAAATGCAGTTTGGTACTACTTATCTAGTGTAATTGCCTACAAAAAAGCATTTTTCGAATCCGCTTTAGAAAACATCAACAAAGCTATTTCATTAGACGGCACCAACAATATATATAACAATTTTCACACCAAACTGATGAGTAGATTTAGCAGTTATAGCCGCGATTACCATAGAACACCTCGATATCGACAAAACAATGGTTGCTGCCCTTGCGGAGACTGTGAGTGCTGTCAGCTTAACTGCTGCGACCTAATTTGCCTAGACAGTTGCTGTGAATGTTGCGGTGGCGATTTAATAAGCTGTATTTAAGATTGGAGAAATAATGTTTGGTTATGTTACCCCACTAAAAGAAGAATTAAAAGTACGTCAGCTAGACCTATTTAAAAGCTATTACTGCGGCCTATGCCAACATATCAAAAAAGATTTTAGCAATATACCGCGTCTTACCCTCAGCTACGATATTACTACAATGGCCATCCTACTAGATGCCACAGATCCTCAGCGCGTTAAGCTCAAAAARCAACCTTGTATTATTAGCCCACGCAAACGCCCCGTTGTACAACAATCTAAGCCATTAAAATATGCGGCATCAGTAAACGTATTGCTAAGCTACTACAAATTAAAAGACGACTATTTAGATGAACATTCGTTGAGGAGCAAGCTTTTGTTACCTCAACTTAGACCATTTTTACAAAAGGTGCCCTCAGAATTTCGYTTTYTGCATCCTATCATAAAATCCAATCTTAATAAATTGCAAGAACTAGAGCGGTCCAAAAATTTTAGTTCCTTAGACGAAATAGCAGATCCCTTTGCAACATTGGTTGGAACCATAATCCGAAAATATCCTTACACTACAGCRAACAAAGGCGATCTTTATCGATTTGGATACGCTCTTGGCAAGTGGATATACCTTATGGATGCCCTAGATGACTTGCAGAAAGATATTGAAAATAACAGCTTTAACCCACTCTAYGTTCTTTATTATCAAGAAGGACAATCAACAGACGAACTATTCATGACCGCAAAAGACAAACTCGAATTTAGTATATTTAGTCTCGGCGCCAGCTGCAAAGAACTTCTAAACAAACTTGCTCCCAAGAAAAATCGTGCCCTACTTGAAAATATTATCATTTATGGTATGATGGACAAATACACTATGATTTCAAAAAAATGTAATAGCTGTCAATCGTGCAAAAACAAGAAAGCCAAAACACATAAATAGGTGGTCATATTTACTACTTAGAATTTATCACAAAATACAGCAACTGTAACCAATACACCACCAACAAAAAACAAGAAAGGAAAATAAACATGAAAACAAGAGATTTAACAACTGGTGGAGTTTTAGTTTCTCTATCTATGATACTCTTTTATTTGGCAAACGTAATTCCCACAAGCACTGTCACTATCTTCACATTGACTGTCTTTGTACCCGTTATAGCCTATCTTAGATGCAATCTCAAAACTGCTGCAGTTGTATACTTTTCCAGCAGCATACTTGGCTTTATGCTATTCTCTCCTATGTTTGGCCTTATATATTTTATAGTTGGTTCATATGGAATAGTCAAAGCTTTCATAGAGGAAAAAGAAAATCTAATACTAGAAAGTATTTTAAAATTAGTTACGTTTACGATTATGGGAATCGTCTTGGTTTTAATTGCCAGCCCATTTATGCTTCCATATTTATCTGAGCCTATTTTGGGAATCGGCGTCGCCTTTCCAACAGACATCTATTCAACCTCTTTGGTTAATATACCTGATTCCTCTTTGGGATTTTTAACTATACCTGTAATATTGGTTGGATTTATTGTTTTGGGCTTTATTGTAGACTACGCTTTAACTTTACTTATTCAAGGTTATTACAAATATTTCAAAAATCTGTAACAAAGTATAGTATCAAGTCATACTATACTAGTATACATTAAAATTGACATTGAGGCGAACATTATGACAGAGATAAATCCTATTACCCATCTAAAAAAAACTTTATGTAATTCTATCGAAAACGAAAACTTTGATCTTTTATCAGAAGAAGTTATCACTATTAGTCAAGAGCTAGATCAGCAACTGCTACCTTTATTTAAACAGCAACTAGACGTTTATAATATATATTTACAAATTAAAAAGCCTGTATAAAAAAGAAGTCGAAGTTTTATATTCGGCTTCTCTTTATGTAAGCTCTTTACATACGCATTGAGTTTTGTGAATTGTTTTTGCGTCCAAATAAATTCTCCCAAATTGATTTTTTCTTGTTCTCTTGTTTAGCACTCAAATTTGCCACTTCACGCTTTAAGTTTTGCATTTCTCTAATAGTTTCATCTACTCTTTTATAATAGTTTTCATCCTTATCATTTTTCACGCTTTGCTCCTGTTTAATTTCTTGCATCTGAGCGTCAACGTATGTAATGACGTTTTTTTGAATATCCTCCTGAAGTTCCTCACTTAATTCAGCCATAATTTCATCCTTAATCCTAGCCTTTGCTATTTGCTGACTAGTTATTAAAGAGCTTTCTATCGTCTGCTGTATAAGTTGCAAAAACGCATGCTTTTTATTTTCTAACTCATCAATACTATCGTTTTGTATCGAGGATACTCTTTGACTCTCAACAACAGCCACCCCCTTGCCCATATCCAGTACTCCCAATTCTTCCAAATCACTCACACTATTGCAAACTCCTTCCCCAATTTTTATCTTGATAGCACGCAGCTCTATTCCAGCATTTCTCAATTTTTTGATTTCTTCTATAACATTTAAATTGTCTTGAGTGAATATCCTATGTTTTTGTGAATTTCTAAAAATGTTAAGATTAAGTTCTTTTTCGTAATATCTTAGCACATAGGGTTCCATTCCTAAGGCCATAGAGGCTTCTTTAATAGTAAAAAATTTTTTCTCCATTTCTGCAATTACTCCTCTTTTTCTTCTTATAGTCTTTAATAATTCCCCCATAAATTAGAGGGAATTATCGCCTTAATCTTCACTAAATAATGCTTTTGCAAATGCTTCTGGGACAAATTCTTGCAAGTCGTCCATTTTTTCTCCAACGCCTATAAATTTTACAGGAACGTTAAAACTCTGGCAAATTCCAACTATCGCTCCCCCTTTGGCTGTACCATCAAGTTTTGTTAAAATTATTCCATCAATTTTTACAACTTCATTAAAAAGTTTAACTTGTGATATTGCGTTTTGCCCAGTGGTTGCATCTAAAACTAGTATAACCTGTTTATGTGCATTTGAATACTCTTTTTCAATAATTCGCCCAATTTTTTCTAATTCTTTCATAAGATTGACTTTATTTTGTAATCTACCCGCAGTATCACAAATTAAAACATCTGATTTTCTTGCCTTTGCCGCAGAAATTGCATCATAGACTACAGACGCCGGATCTGTTCCCTCTTTATTTTTTATGACATCCACACCTGCTCTATCTGCCCATATTTCTAGCTGCTCTATTGCGGCTGCTCTAAACGTGTCAGCTGCTGCTAACAGTACGCTTTTTCCTTCTTGCTTCAACTTATGCGACAGTTTGGCTATGCTCGTTGTTTTTCCTGCTCCATTCACTCCCACTACCAAAATCACATTTGGCCTATCATCAACTACTAGCGGATTTGTTAAGTCTGTAGAAATTAAAATATCTGTAATAATATCTTTAAGCGCTTCTTTCAATTCTGCCGGCTCCGTAATTTTGGTACTCTTCACCACATCTCGCAACTGATCCAAAATCGCATCGGTAGTTTCAGCTCCAAAGTCAGACATAACTAGTACTTCTTCTAACTCTTCATATAGTTCCTCATCAATTTTTTTGAAACTTTTTAAAACGCTTTCTACCCCGTCCCAAATATTTTCACGAGTTTTTGTTAAGCCCTGCCACAATTTTTTAAATTTACTCACTAGATTCACTTCTGGCACTTCTTTTGAAATGTCATGCCCCGCTTCAACTAGCTCTCCCTCAAAATAAACAACAGGTTCTTCATCCACCAAATCCTCAACATCTACCAAACCTTCAACATCTACCAAACCTTCAACATCTACCAAACCTTCAACATCCTCTAATTCTTCTAATTCTTCTAATTCTTCTAATTCTTCTATCGCTTCATCTATCGCTGGAAGCGTCGACTTCTGCGCCATATCTATCTTAAACAGACTTGCCCATTTAGATTTCGCTCGTTCTTTTTTAGATTCAACAACTACTTCCTTTGCCTCTGCTCCATCCATCCAGTCCGCATCTTCCCAATCCGCATCTTCCCATTCCGCATCTTCTGCATCTTCTGCATCTTCCCATTCTGCATCTTCTGCGATAGCTTTTTCGGCTGCAGCTTTTTCTACGGCAGCTTTCTCGGCGGCTGCTTTTTCGGCGGCTGCTTTCTCTACGGCAGCTTTCTCGGCGGCTGCTTTTTCGGCGGCAGCTTTTTCGGCGGCAGCTTTCTCGGCGGCTGCTTTCTCGGCGGCAGCTTTCTCTACGGCAGCTTTCTCGGCGGCAGCTTTCTCTACGGCAGCTTTCTCTACGGCAGCTTTCTCTACGGCAGCTTTTTCTACGGCAGCTTTCTCTACGGCAGCTTTCTCTACGGCAGCTTTTTCTACGGCAGCTTTTTCTGAAGCAGCTTTTTCTGAGGCAGCTTTTTCTACGGCAGCTTTCTCTACGGCAGCTTTCTCTACGGCAGCTTTTTCTACGGCAGCTTTCTCTACAGCAGCTTTCTCTACGGCAGCTTTCTCTACGGCAGCTTTTTCTACGGCAGCTTTCTCTACGGCAGCTTTCTCTACGGCAGCTTTCTCTACGGCAGCTTTTTCTGAGGCAGCTTTCTCTACGGCAGCTTTTTCTGAGGCAGCTTTCTCTACGGCAGCTTTCTCTACAGCAGCTTTTTCGGCGGCAGCTTTCTCTACGGCAGCTTTTTCTGAGGCAGCTTTTTCTACGGCAGCTTTTTCTACGGCAGCTTTCTCGGCGGCAGCTTTTTCGGCGGCAGCTTTCTCTACGGCAGCTTTTTCGGCGGCAGCTTTCTCTACGGCAGCTTTTTCGGCGGCAGCTTTTTTGGCAGCAACTTTTTCTGCAGCAGCTTTTTCGGCAGCAGCCCTTTCTTCAGATTCTGCTATTGCTGCATCTTTTATAGCTTGGATTTGCCTTGCCAATACTTCAGGATCATCCGTTGGCATTTCCCACATCAATTCAGAATCCACCATTTTGTTTATATCTTTTTCTATATTTTCAGACGATACTTTAGGCAGGTCTACAGACATTTCCTCCCTCTTAATAACTTCCTTACTCTTTTTTCCAAACAATTTTTTTATACCATCTAATAAAGCCATTTTCTATTTTCCTTCCTTAACATATTTATCAACATCACTAAGCCTTACAGACAAAACCGTGGACACCCCTCTCTCTTGCTGAGTTATTCCATAAAGAGTATTTGCATTTTCCATTGTTCCTTTTCTATGAGTTATTACAATAAATTGAGTTTTATCAGATAAAGTTTTTAAAAAGTTTACAAATCGTAACACATTTGATTCATCCAACGCTGCTTCTATTTCATCTAACACACAAAACGGAGATGGTTTTAATTGCAAAATCGCAAATAATAATGCAATAGCAGTCAGTGTTCTTTCACCACCCGAAAGCAAGCTCAAACTCTGTAACTTTTTTCCCGGTGGCTTAACGATGATCTCTATTCCAGACTCCAAAATATTTTTTTCATCAGTAAGAGCCAACTTTGCCATTCCTCCGCCAAATAGCTCTGCAAACACATTGCTAAAATTGGTTGCTATGTCTAAAAATTTTTTCCTAAATATGGAATCCATTTCTGCTGTCAACTTTTCTATCAATTCATTTAACATTTTTTCGGCTTTTAAAATATCATCTCTTTGAGAAATCAAAAACACATGTCTCTGAGAAACTTCTTTAAATTCTTCTATTGATTTTAAATTTACATTGCCAATTTCTTTGATTTGAGATTTCAACTGAGTTTGTTTCTTTTTTAAATCTGCTACAGTCATTTTTGTATCTGTCTTCACAAAACAGTTTTCCGCTATCAAATTATATTCTGACAAAATATATTCTGCTAAAGAGGACTTTTCTTTTACCAAGCTTTCTGCTCGCAATTCTTGTCTAATCAACTCCTTATCAATAGCAGCAACTAATTCTATCACATTTCGTAACTTATTTCCAATATTTAATTCGTTTTTTGTAATATTAACTCGTTCTCGTTCTAATTTATTCTTTTCTTGCGCAGTGGTTTCTAGTTTATTTTTCACCTTTGCTATCACACTAATTATTGTCAGAGCATCTTTTTCACGTGCAGTTTTTGTAGCTATATGTTGAGATATTGTCTCTTCTATCTTAGCAATATCTATTTGAGCAATTTGTGTTCTATTCATAGTTATATGTCGCTCTAGATCAATTATGTCATTATCTATCTTATACAAATCCATCTCTTGTATAGAAATTTGGTTTGTATATTCAAGCTGAGTTTGCTCAAGTTTTTGCATTTCTTCTTCCATAGTATCYACTGAACGCAACAGTTGAAGCGCTTTTTTTGATTCTATGGCGGCAGATATGTCAGAACGCTTTGCAATCAAGTCATCTAGCTCTTCGGTCAATACTACTATATCTGTTTGCTCAATTGCTTTTTGCATATATGTCATTTTTTCACTAGCTACTGTATATGCGCCGAATATTTGTAATAAATTTTTTTCTATATTATCCTTTGACTGTCGATATTTGTCAAGCGCAATTGTTTTAGTTGCCAACAGATCCATTATTCCAGTCAATCTTTGCTTTGCATTTGCAATTTGCATTTTCAACTCTTCGATCCTGTCCTCAGCGTTTGCAATTTCATTATTTCGCGCAAAGATATTATTCGTATTTTTTTGACTCCCCCCCGTCAGAGATCCCCCTATATTGAAAATTTCTCCCTCCAACGTTACTACTCGAAATTTATTCTGATATGTTTTCGCAATTGCAGCTGCGTTTTCCATTGTATCTGCTATCGCAATCTTTCCCAGCATAAATGAAAAAATCGCCTCATCTGCAGCATCGCATTTCACCGCTTCATTGGCCATCCTCAAAAATCCAGGCTGATTTTTTAAATTTGCTTTGATACTCGCGTCCATTGCAACAGCCTTTATTGTATCTCTTGGCAAAAACGTTACTCGTCCCACCTTTTTCTTTTTCATTATTGTTATAATTTCTTGGGCATCCCTCTGAGTTTCGGTGATGACATTTTGCAAGCCTGCTCCCAGTGCCGTCGCGATTGCGATTTCATATCCTTTTACAACATCCACTCGATCTGCAACAACGCCTACACCTCTAGTTTTTCCTATTTTCAAAGCATCTTTTACGCTAGTATAAAACCCATCATGATTTTCCTTTAATGATAGCAACCACTCTTTCTTACGTTCTAACTGAATCTTCTCATTCTCTACAGTAGCAACCAGCTTTTCACACTCTTGAGCCGTCTCTAAAAGCGTCGTCTTCTCCGTTTCCGCAACAGCTATCTTTACAGCAACATTGTCAGCTTCACTAGTCAGCTGAGTATTTTGGTTTTCTAATTCTCGTGTATCAGCTTCTAATTTTTGCATCTGCAATTCTCGATCTTGATTTTCAAGTTGATGCTTAGAAATACGTTGCTTTAAATTATCTTTCATTTGATCTACTAAAATTAACTCAGCTTTCAAAACTTCGATCTCTTTATTAATCGTAAAGATGTGATCTTTCTCAATAGCCATCGCATCTTCTTTTGCTTTTTTCTCTACTTTAAATGTATTATATTCTTCAACCAATACTGCAAGCCTTGTTTTTTGCTTTGCTTTTACAGAAGATATAGCAGCAATATCCGATTTCAATGCTGCTATCCCTTTTGTAATATTTTCTATTGCAGTTTCTTCTGTAGACTTTAAAACTCTGGCTTCTTTTATCTGCTCATCTAGCATTTTCACTTTCTCATTCATTATAGTTAATTCACTATTTGAGGTGGCATTTTGGCGTTCAAGCTCTATTGTTTCTCGCAGATTTGCTTCCATATTGGTTTGTAATATCTCTTTTTGATCTTTAAGTTGCTTATCTTGCTTTACGAGCGATTCTTTTTCCTTCTTTGTATCTGAGATCTGTGTATTTTGCTGTTCTATTACCAAATTTAACTGAGTTAAACTTTCATCAATTTGAGTATTTTTTTCTACAAATAACGCTATATCTACTTGCTTTAGCTCTTCTTTAACCTTTAGATAACGTTCTGCCTTTGTGGCCTCTTTTTCTAACGGTTTTATTCGAGTTTCTATTTCTGCTATTATATCATTTGCTCGCAGTATATTTTCTCGCTCTTTTTCCAACTTCTTCGAAGCTTCTTGCCTCTTAACTTTATATTTATAAATTCCTGTGGCTTCCTCAAACAAACTTCGTCTGTCATCTGGTTTTGAGCTCAACACTTTGTCAATTTGTCCCTGACCTATAATAGAATAGCCCTCTTTGCCAACACCAGTATCCATAAAAATTTCTTGAATATCCCTCAAACGGCAGTTTGCATTATTTATAAAATATTCACTCTCACCAGATCGATATACCCTTCTCTTTATTTCTAAATCACTATAGCTAATTTTTAGATCATCTTCATCATTCTTAATATACAGCGCCACTTCTGCATATCCCATTGGCTTGCGTGTTTCGGTACCTACAAAGATAACGTCCTCCATTTTGCCACCTCGAAGCGTCTTTGCACTTTGCTCTCCCAAAACCCATCTTATAGCATCCGCAACATTACTTTTGCCACTGCCATTAGGCCCTATTATTGCAGTAATACCCGAAGGCACCGCAATTTTTACTGCATCTCCAAATGATTTAAATCCAAAAATTTCTATTTTTTCCAAATACATTTTAATACCCTAATTCTGATAATGATATACATGCGTTAACGCCTGATGCGCTGCCACTTGTTCAGCATCTCGTTTTGTTCGACCACTACCTTTTCCGATCACTTTTCCATTTTGTTTTAATTCTACAACAAACTCTTTTTCATGATCCGGGCCTTTTTCTTCGACAACTTCATAGGCAATCACAGTGTTAACATTTTTTTGAGATTCGATTTGTAATATGGTTTTATAATCTTTATACAGTTTGGTCGCAGAAGTGTGTTTGATAAACTCTATTAAAGTTTTTGCGAGATAGGTTTTTACATCTTCATAGGAACTATCTATTAGCATAGCACCTGTTACTGCTTCAAACGCATCTGCTATAATTGATTCTCGATCTCTCCCCCCTCCCATTTCTTCTCCATGCCCTAGCAAAATATACTTCCCTAGCTCTAACCGCTTTCCGGCTTTAGCAAGAGAAGCTTCACATACGATACTCGCACGAAACTTCGATAAATCTCCTTCTTGTGACTCTGGATATTTCTTAAACAAATATTCACTCACAATTAAATCCAAAATAGCATCTCCCAAAAATTCAAGACGCTCATTATCTTTAACCCCCTGCTCTCGATGCTCATTTGCATATGAACTGTGTGTTAAAGCTAGATCCAAAAGCTCTATCCGCTTAAAAGTATACTCTATTTTTTTCTCAAAACTTTCTAAGACCACTCTTCTATCGTTTGATAAGCTCATTTTTTTCCTCATTTCATTTAGTATTTACATATATTTTGTACAATTATTTCAGTAATTATAACAAAGAATCTGAATTAATACTATTATTTACCTCTATACAATTTAAGGGGCATGGGGTATAATATGGATAAGGGGAATTTACCCAAATATACAGGGGGGTGCAATTTGTGTGCAAGGGGGATAATATAAAAAAATGTAATTGCTGCGGACGAATCATAGACGATAATAGCTCACATATGTCAGCTCATCATGACTTTCTGCTTGTAAAAAAAGAGTGGGGATATTTTTCTAATAAGGACATGACTGAACATAGATTTATCATCTGCGAAGATTGCTATGATAAATGGATAGAATCATTTAAGCTTCCCGTTGAGGAATTTGTAACGACGGAACTTTTTAAAGGAATTAGTTAATTAGTACAAAGTCTAGTTGCGTGGGGCAGCTAGGCTTTTTTTTTATTTATAAGGGGGTAGATTATGCATTTGCAATTAGCTATACTAGAAGATTATTTTAAAGAAAATAGATCGGATGGGTTTATATATAGAATTACTGGCAAGAATAAATATGTTGAAGATTTTTTAGTAGCGTATTATCACAAAGCCAAAACTTTTGGTATAATAATAGAGTCTAAAATACAAAATCTCACAGAAGACAATATACGTTATCTTAAAGATATTCTCGGAGATACATTTATACTTTCACAAGAATTTATAGAACAAAATTTGAAGAAGTGGCTTGTGGGTACACCATCAACCAAACGAACTATTTTTGCAAAACATCTGTACAATACTTTATTGGAATACCAAAAATTAGGAAAAAACATAAGCATTCTCCAAAATACTTATATAAAGTTCATGTGTTGGGCATATTTTAGATTTCAACGCGTATTAAATGTAACTCCTACCGGTCAAAAAATTCTTTATATAGGAGAGCTTTCTAAGCATGAAATAGACTTTTTATCTATCATGGCTTTCTGTGGAATTGACGTATTAATTATTTCTTTAATGAATGAAGTTCGCTATAAAACTCTCGATCCTGCAGACGAAAAATCATTTTTATATAAAGAAGTATCAATGATAGAATTTGCTCAAAATTATAGGGTATCTGATATAACCGAGCTTATTGACCGAAAAATTAAAGCAGAATTGGAGAGGAATATTATCAAAAATTATACTAATGATTGGGTCAACGACGATGCATTTCTAGGATTAAACATCAAAACCCATTATCGTAATGCACAACCGGGATATTTCAATAATATTTTTATATGTTTTAAAGGAGCCGACGATACCGTCTCTTTTGCTAAAAAATTGAATACCTTATATCGTCATATAGAAGATACAAATCGACCTTATATTATTGAAAATCGCATTCCCACTATATGGCCAAACGAAATTTCTCAAGTAAAACGTAGAATGACCATCACCAGCGAAGAGGACCTTATAGACCTTCAACGCAATATAGACAAAATTTCTAATTCAGCATATTTGGATGCTGCACGATCCGCTTTTGTCAAATTAGTTAAGGAAATTAATTTCCATGAACAAAAGCTCAATATTTCAACCAACAAAATTGTACAAATTCTTGCACTCTACAAACGCTACGCAGATGCCTTATTTACGAAACCTCACGACTATCCACCTATATTCATTCTATTTGGTGCGCCTCAAAATGAAATCGAAGTCTATTTTTTAAAATTTTTGGCCAAATTATATGTGGATGTTGTTATAATCATTCCTGATCCACACGAAATTTTATCGGATGTACAATTAAAAATTTTTAAAGATACTAATTTATGTGTAGTAGAATATGAAAATCAACTTCAGCTTACCGAGTATCCAAAAACTCTCGATRCTATTACTGCGACTACCAACGCTTACGAGGCCGAACGTGATTTGGATACCCTTATCTACAAAGATACCGGCTTGTATAGACAGCATCAACTAAGCAAAGCATCTAGTCTTGTGTTGCGAACTACTTGCGAAGAGATTGACATTTTATGGAACGAAGAACTCAAGTTTCGTCCTAATTTTAATGTAGATGGTGATAGCGTTTGCATGCCTGTAATTTTTGCCAAGATTTCTGGTGTACGCAATGACAATCTCAAAGAATATTCCGAACGCATCCGAAATTTTATAATTCCAAAAAATACAGCTGTGTGCGTCCAACCTCCGTTTATAAAGCAAGATAACCTTCAAATGTTTTCTACTGCTCTATTTCTAAAAAATGGACGTCTACTCAAAAAYGAGATACAAAAYCATCGTGATTATAAATTTGGRCATCTCAGATCTGATATGCAAAACCATCTTTTAGACAAAATTGAACTTTTAATTAACTCTAAACTAATAGAAGGTACAGGAACACATGGCAGAGAATATCTCATACTGCAAACACTACTTAATCTTGATAATGATTTTTTAAAGCGTATGCAGAAATTTGATTTCACAAAGCAAAATCCCAAAGTTGTTGTTCTCCACACCAAAGAAAAAATGCATTCTATCGAAGATGCTATATTTTTAGCATTTGCAAATTTAGTTGGCTATGATATAATCATAATGTCTCCAACTGGATATCGCAGCTTTGAACGGTTCTATACCAAAGATATAATTCAAGAACATCAAGATGGAAATTATTATTATGATCTTTCAGCTAGTGATATTCTAGAAAAACCAAAAGAAAAATTAAATTTTTTAGAAAGGATAAAAAATTTATGGCAATAAATATGGGTAAAAAATCTCCAAACACATCCCCTGAATCATCTTCAGATTCTGAATTTGCAGTATCAGAATATAATGTCGCTCAAGATACCGAAAAATTTAAGCAAAGTTTAGTGGGATCTCAAATAATAGAAGATCTTACTGCCTCGCTTGATATTGATAATTTAGAAACTATTGCAAGCTTTGGATCTGACGTTGCAAACGAAATTGCTAAAGTATCCGATTCTGTTTTAAACAGTATGTCGTTAAACAAAATAAACGAATCCAGCGCCATGCTCGTTACTCTTAGTACCATAATGGATCAATTTGATCTCGATGAAATTACAGACGATAATCAAAACTTTTTTACCAAACTATTAAATAATAGCAAAAAAAAATTAGACCAAGTTTTAAGTAAATATCAAACCATTGGTGGTGAAGTTGATAAAATATACATTGAGCTTAAGAGTTACGAAAAAGAAATCCATCAATCTAATATGCATCTGGAACAGATATTTAAAACAAATGTCGCATATTACCACAACCTACTCGAATATATTGTTGCGGGCGAACAAGGCGTTCAGGAAATCACTGCGTATATAGCCGAAAGAAAAGCTGAGTATGATCTTACCGGCGACGCTTCTATCAGTTTTGAAATCCAACACTTAGAGCAAGCATCTCAAATACTTCAAGATCGAACGTATGATTTGAGAATAGCAGAAAGTGTGGCCATTCAGTCGATTCCGATGTTAAAAACGATGCAATTTAGCAATCTAAATCTAGTTCGAAAAATTAATTCGGCCTTTATAATCACATTACCAATATTTAAGCAAGCACTTGCACAAGCAATAATGCTAAAACGTCAACGCATTCAAGCCGACGCTATGGATGCACTGGATAAAAAAACCAACGAAATGCTCTTACGCAATGCACAAAATACAGTAACTCAGGCCCAAATGATTGCCAAACTTACTTCTACAAACTCTGTAAAAATTGATACACTAGAACAAACTTGGAACACTATAAAAAATGGAATAGAAGAAACCAAGCAAATTCAAGAAAAGGCCCTTCAAGAACGAGAGCAAGATATTCAGCGTTTGAATACCCTCAAGGTTGATTATAAAAATTCATTTAGGAGGTAGCTATGAATACGTATTATCAAATTTTGAGTAAATCCACTCCTATTTTAGGATATATTGTTAAAAGAGATACGTTTGAATTATTAGATCTTTCCGAAAACTTTTTAGAGCGACTTAATATATCCTTTCCGGATTTTAAAGGCAAAACATGTCATAAGGTGCTTCACGACTTAGACTCTCCGTGCTCTTTTTGTCCTCACAAGCTTTTAAAATATGGTGAATTTCATAATTGGCATAGCTATAGTAGAATATCAAAACAATACTATATTCTCAAGTCAACTTTAATTCCTCATGAAGAATTTGAATATGTAATTGCTGGGCTTGCAATTCCTATTTCAAAAGAATTAAGCCAAGTTCCTTCATTACAAACTAACCCAGCTTATGATGCTGCTTTATCTGAATGCGCACAAATTTTACTCGAAGAAACCGATACACAAACATCTATAGAATCCCTACTCAAAACTCTATGCATATTCTTTGGAGGAGTATATTCTTCTATCATTCATTACCACAATGGCATTGGCACTGTTAAATATCGATATAGAACAATCCACGCTCCATATGACCCTAAAGAAAGATTTAACGATCGCTCAATAGCCGAAGTAGAGTCTTGGTACGAATTTTCCGATAGTGATGATAACGTATTTTTAGATAAATCTATACACCAATTTCACAAAACCGATAGGCAATATAAAATATTACAGGAATCTGGCCTAGATGGTTTTGTTGTTGCATCTTTGCGCAATCCAAAAACTGGAGAAAAATTGGGTACAATGGGAGTGGCAAATCCCACAATGCATCTCGAAGATGTTCAGCTTTTACGCACCGTCTCTGCTTTTGTTGTCAACTTTTTAGAAAAAGAAAAGCTTATATTAGAATTTGAAAAAATCAGTTTTGAAGATATGCTAACCGGATTACGCAATAGAAATTCCTATGAACGAACTATTCAACAGCTTCAAAGCAATCTACCAAATTCACTAGGAATAATTTTTGCTGATATAAATGGTTTAAAAGAAACCAATGATAATTTAGGGCATGAATATGGAGACATCCTTATAAAGTGGACCGCCAAATATTTATCCAAATCCACGACAGAACCAGTATATCGAATTGGAGGAGATGAATTTGTTATATTTATCCCCAACAAAACAGAACGTGAATTTTATGCCATTGCCTCTATTATCCAAAAAGGTCTTTTTGAAATGATTTACCTAAATTTATCAGTTGGATATACCTGGGAAAACCAACGTATTGACGTGGTTAATCAATTGGTCAGAACCGATAAGCTTATGTATGAAGCAAAACAACACTATTATTCTCTCAAAAAATATAATCATATGAATTTAGCAACACAGCAACAAATACTAAAAGAAGAAGTTGAACGTCTCAAAAATGAAATATAGGAGAGGTGAAAAATGGTTATAGATTATTATAAATTATTATGTGATGCTATTCCTATTATAGGCTATACTGCACGTATTGATAATCATGAAATTTTAGACATGTCGGATGCTATGCTCAGACATTTGCATATCACAGATAATAGCCATATAAATTCAAAATGCTATAAACTTATTCAAGGCAAAAACCAACCTTGCCAATTTTGTAATAATAGCAAATTAAAATGTGGCGAGTATTGTAATTACTACGCATATAACACCATAATGAACTCTCACCTAGCAATACGAGATACATTGATACCTCACGAAAAATTTGGAATGGTACGTGCCGAAGCATGTTTTGATATTACAGATGATATCAACCAATTAAAAGCTTTAAACACTCAAACCTCATATAATCGAGCATTAGGTGAATGCGCAAAAACTTTGATTAACATTTCAGATACAGCTTCCGCTATTGAAACACTTCTCAGAATTTTATGCACGTTTTTTGATGGAGACTATTCTTGTATAATGACTTATCAAGATGATATAGCGTCTATACTTTACCAATATGTTACTCTTCGTGCGGAGTATGATCCAGCAGAAAGCTTTGGGCGACGCACCGTTGAATATATGGAATATTGGTATAAATTTTCCACTAAGAAACATAAAATTTTTATTGATAAAAATTCTTTATCTCCCGATTCTGAATTACACGATTTATTAGAAATGGCAGAACTAAACTCCATAATTCTCGCTTCACTTAGAAAAAATGACCAAATTATGGGAACAATCTGTATAGGCAATCCTAATATAAATACCGAAGATATTCGTATTTTGAGAACAATTTCTGGTTTTATAGTATCTTTTATTGAAAAGCAACAATTGATAGCCGAGCTAGAAAAAATCAGCTATGAAGATATGTTAACCGGTCTACGTAATAGAAATGCCTACGAAAAAGAAATTCAAAACTTATATTCTACGCCTTTGCATTCTCTCGGAATCATTTTTGCTGATATCAACGGCCTAAAAGAAACCAATGATAACTTAGGACACGAATATGGAGACATACTTATCAAATGGACTTCTAATTATTTAAAAGTTTCTATTCCTTTCACCGTTTTTAGAATTGGTGGAGATGAATTTGTAGCTTTTGTCATAAATGAATCAGAAGATGAATTTAATAGAATAGCAAATGCAATTCAAAATGGACTTTCCGAAATGGTATACCTAAATTTATCTGTAGGTTACACTTGGAATGATACCAATATTGATATTCCTAATCAGCTTATAGAAACTGACCAAAGAATGTATGAAACCAAGCAGCGATATTATGCTGTTAGAAAGTATAATCATATGAATTTAACTACGCAACAACAAGTATTAATCGACGAAATCAATAGACTCAAAAATTTATTATAATATTCAAGGAGGGTATACCTATGGCAGTTAATCTAAAAAAAGGTGACCAAGTAGAACTTGCAAAATCTAAGTCAAATTCTAAAATCTTAGTTGGTCTCAGCTGGGATTTATCTCCTCAAAATGACTATATCGACTTTGATTTAGATACCAGTATTTTCCTAGTCGGTCGAAACGGTAAAGTCACAAAAGAATCTGATTTTATTTTTTATGATAATTTAATACATGACAGTGGCGCTATCGAGCATACTGGCGATAATCAAACCGGTGAAGGCGATGGAGACAATGAGGTAATTCGTATTGACTTAGATTTGATACCTGCTGATATAAACAAGATAATTTTTGTCGTTACCATTTATGATGCAGACAATAGAGAGCAAAATTTTGGCCAGATGGAGAATGCCTCTATTAGGATAATAGATGAAGAAACAGGAGAAGAAAAAATACATTTCGATCTTTGCGAAGATTTTTCTATAGAAACAGCCCTTGTCGTTGCAGAGATTTATAGGTATAATAATGAATGGAACTTCGCTGCAATTGGAAGTGGGTACAGTGGTGGCCTACATGTTTTATGTCAAGTTTATGGGCTCGATATAGCCACTGCTTTACATGCTCAATAGTAAAAATTATATTAAATAAAAGGAGAGATATTAATGGCTATTAATTTGCAAAAAGGTCAAAAAGTTTCACTAACAAAAGCTAGTTCGACACTTTCTAAATTACTAATTGGCTTAGGATGGGATACTAATAAATATGATGGTGGCCACCAATTTGACCTCGACACAAGTGTTTTTATGGTTGGTAGCAACGACAAAGTCTTAGAAGAAACCGATTTTATYTTTTATGGGAACCTCAAACACAAAAGTGGCTCCGTAGAACACACCGGTGATAACCGAACTGGTGAAGGCGACGGAGACGACGAAGTTATTAAAGTTAATCTTGYATTGGTCCCAGATGAAATTAAAAAAATTGTTTTTACAGTTACTATCCATGATGCAAATGAAAGAAACCAAAATTTTGGCCTAGTTTCCAATTCTTTTATTAGAATAGTTGATCAACTCACTAATACAGAAATCGTTCGATATGATTTGGGAGAAGATTTTTCTATTGAAACTGCTTTGGTTGTTGGCGAACTATACAAACATCAGGGGGCATGGCGATTTGCTGCCATTGGCAGTGGGTACAGCGGCGGGCTTCCAGCACTTTGTACCGCTTATGGAGTCGACGTATAACAAATAACACAATAATAGAGGAGCATTAACTATGGCAATCAGTTTATCAAAAGGTCAAAAAATCGTCTTAACCAAATGTAATTCAGAACTTTCTAATATAGCAGTAGGTCTCGGATGGGATACGAACCGATACGATGGAAAATCGGATTTTGATCTAGACAGTCAAGTTTTTTTAGTATCATCCACAGGCAAAGTTCGAGATCAGGCAGATTTTGTATTTTTTGGTAATCTTAGGCATCAAAGTGGTGCAGTGGAACACTCCGGAGACAATCGAACCGGCATTGGCAACGGAGACGATGAGCTAATCAAAATAAACTTGCATTCTGTTCCACCACATGTTGAAAAAATCATAATTACTGCGAGCATTTTTGAAGCCGATCAGCGCAATCAAAATTTTGGTCAAGTAGAAAATGCTTATATACGCGTTTATGATATAGATAAAAATGAATTATTACTCGAATATGATTTGGACGAAGACTTTTCTGTGGAAACAGCTATCGTATTTGCAGAACTTCAAAAATTCAATGGCAGCTGGAAATTTAACGCTGTAGGCAACGGGTTCTTTGGAGGGCTTCCAGCACTTTGTAAAACTTATGGAATTAATGTAGAATAAGGAGAAAAATATAATGAAAATACACACCAATACTGCACCCGCGGCTATAGGACCATACTCTCAAGCAATCGCTTATCAAAATCTAATATTTACTTCTGGGCAAATTCCTATTGACCCTGAAACTGGGGAAATTGCTGCAGGTGGCATTACCGAACAAACTGAGCAGGCTATCAAAAATCTCGGCGAGGTACTTAAAGCTGGTGGTTCTTGCTACGAAAATGCCATCAAATGTACTTGCTTTTTAAGCGATATGAACGATTTTGGAGCATTCAATGAAGTATACGCAAAATATTTTACAGAAAAACCCGCTCGCTCTTGTGTTGCGGTAAAGACGCTTCCTAAAAATGTTTTAGTAGAAGTCGAGTGTATTGCTTTCAAATAAGTTTTTACCCCCTTTTATCAATCAGGGGGCTCTACAATAATCCGATCATATTTTTTTGCTACATAATTAAACAACAAAAGAAAGAGGTTTATAAATGACAAGTAAAATTAATTTAGGCGAAGGACAGGTAGGAAAGCTGATTCTTAAATTGGCCATTCCCACCGTTGCCTCCCAAATTGTCAATATGCTATATAATATTGTTGATAGAATGTATATAGGAAACATGCCAACTGATGGAGTATTGGCACTTACCGGGCTTGGCTTATGCTTTCCCATTATTATGATAGTTTCTGCCTTTGCATCGCTATTTGGAATGGGCGGTGCTCCACGAGCTGCAATAGCCATGGGCAAGGGCGATAATAAACAAGCAGAATTAATTTTAGGTAACTGCACAATGTGCTTAATAACATCTGGAATTATGATGATGATTTTATTACTAATATTTGGAGAATCACTCCTATATATGTTTGGTGCCAGTGATCAAACCATCAAGTTCTCAATAGACTATTTGCAAGTATATACTTTTGGCACACTTTTTGTACAAATCGCACTTGGTCTTAATATGTTTATAACAACTCAGGGATTTACCAAATTTAGTATGCTCACTGTACTAATTGGTGCMATACTGAATATAATCTTGGATCCAATTTTCATTTTTGCATTCGGAATGGGAGTTAAAGGTGCCGCACTCGCAACAATAATTTCTCAGGGCGTTTCTGCAACATGGGTGATATGGTTTTTACGCAGCAAAAAGTCTAAACTCAAAATACGCAAACAAAATTTAAAAATTCAACCTAAAGTTATATTGCCAGTCATGGCTTTGGGCGTATCTCCATTTATAATGACATCTACAGAAAGTATTTTGAATATCGTCTTTAATGTATCTCTTGCAAAATACGGCGGCGACTTAGCCATCGGAGCCATGACAATTATAAGCAGCCTCATGTCTATGCTAATGATGCCACTTCAAGGAATCACCCAAGGTGCCCAACCCGTTATCAGTTATAACTTTGGTGCCAAAAAATATGATAGGGTGCGATCGGCCATCAAAGTGCAAGTAGCCATCTGTGCAACATTTGCTATAGCATTTTGGTTTTTATTAGAAACTTTTCCAGCAACGTTTATTTCTATATTTAATAGAGATCCCGAATTAATGACGCTTGCTATTCCATCAATTAGAACATATATGTTTGGAATATTTGCTATGGGCTTTCAAATGGCACTACAAATGTCATTCATAGCTCTGGGATATGCAAAGATTTCATTGTTCCTTGCTTGTCTCAGAAAAATTATATTGCTTATACCACTGATATTTATTTTGCCTAATTTCTTTGACAACAAAGTATTTGCTGTATTTTTAGCAGAGCCTATATCAGACATTGTTTCGGCGATGGCAACCATCATTGCTTTTTTCTTTATGTTTTGGCGCAAACCAGAATTTAAGGCCACCGTGTCTAATTCTAATAATATTGCGGCATAAAACATAATATATAGTTGAATACTTATTAATGTGGTATTCAACTTTTTCAACAACACTTTATTACTTTTTTATTACTTTCATGACATTTTAATTGTCAAATTTCTTTTTATCTGATATAATAAAGCAATAAACATTTTGAGGAGGAACTATTATGAAATTATTAAAAAATAAAGCATTATGTCTGGTAGCTGCCACATCACTTATGTCCAGTATTCCAGTCTTTGCTGCAGGTTCTTTTCGACCACTAGAAGCGTATTACAATAACATTCGGGTTAGCGTAAACGACGAATATAAAAGTTTAACTTATGAACCATTTATTGTTGATGGTGTTACATATGTAGGTGTTCGTGATATAGGCGAGCTATTCAATATAGGTGCCAATTGGAATATTGCAACTCAAACTGTTGAACTCACTGGCGGTCTATCTTCGACAAATGAATTGATGTATACCACTGAAATAGCAGCCTTGGAGCAGGTCGTTGCCGATTTAACTGCAAAGCTGCAGCAATACGAAACATCCACTGCGCCCGGGTATTCTCAATCTACTCCTAGTACTATTCCAAGCTGGGGTCAACCTACCACCACTCCAAGCTGGGGTCAACCTACCACTACTCCAAGCTGGGGCCAACCTACCATCACTCCAGGTTGGGGCCAAACTACCACTACTCCAAATTATCCTAACTATGGCAACAACTCATCATCTAGTGGCGGATTTAAAGAAATTGATAGCAAAGCACTGGATAAGGTTCTCGAAGACTTCGAAGAAGAAGAACGCATCGATTGGACCTTTGATGTATCTGTAAAATCAAGCTATGTTAGTCTCGAAATCGAATTTGATGGAGATGATTTCCTAGAAGACTTTAATGATCTTAGCACTTCTAAAGTAGAAGGATTTATCGAAGATGTTTGCGATGCCATTGCCGAAGAACTTGTGGGCACCCTTGCCGAGCGTCATTCTATACAAGGCTCCATCACCGATGCTGATAACAACGACGAGCTAGTATCATTCGAATATGATGACGGCGACTTAGAACTCGAAGAAATCGAAGCATTCCCAGATCTCGACGGAATGATAGACTATTTAGAAGATATGTTTAGTGATGAATATGACGATGTTGTGGTTCTCGAATATACAGATGACGGCGACTTAGAACAAACAACAGATATCGATATTGATGGAATTTCTTTAGATGTAGATAGAGATGATGTCTTAGAGTTTATTATTGAATTAGACTTTAGCAGCTCGGACAAAGATAATTGGAATACGCGATATGACTATCTGGAGGGCGATATCGGCGGCGCTTTCGATGACTTATTTGAGGACGTTATGGATGAACTAGAAAAAGAATACAACATAGATCATAAAGACGATGAAATCATTGGATATATCGAAAGCAACGGTGATGAAATCGGAGTATTTGATGATAAAGGTATTGAGTGGAGCAAATTTTAACAAAAAAAAGCCGACGACAAGTCGGCTCTTTTTTATATTCCTGTTCCCGAATGTAATATTTGCAGCACACAAAATATCAAGGCTACAAACAATACTACCTGAACCAAATACACCCATATATTCTTTGTTTTCTTCCGCATATAAAAATAAAATACTAGCAACATCGGCAGCGCTACATACGCATTCAGCCACTCCATCACCTCTTCGTATTTCCACCAATGCGCCAGCTTTTCCTTATCCAAAATATTCATTCCAAAAAAACCCGTTACAAACGTTGGCAATACAAACCCCGATCCAATAATAGAGATAACCTCCATTTTTCTGTTAGCAGCCTGTCTTGTAATCAGCTCTGCATATTCATGAACTTCTTTCAATTCAAAATCCAGCTGAGCAATCTCATTTTTTATATTCAATATATTAGAAACTGTTTTATATATAAATGCCCCTTCTTCTGATTCGGTCACCTCATCAAAATAGATCTGATTGATAAACTGAATATATATTTCATACAAACTTTCTATACCCACAATCAGTTCTACCTTTTTTAAGACCGATATTTCAGCTATTTGATTTGAAAAGCTCAATAAACTTGCTTTCTGCACTAACAACAAAAGCATCATCTTGTCATAAATCTTATTATCCGCACTGTTTCTAGCATAGCTAAATAACGAAAATGTTGTTATTTCATATATCCTCTCCGCATCTCCAAATTTTAAACGATTTGCGTTGGCCGACTTTTTGTTATATATTTCATTATTTTTTACAACACACAACGTCACCATTTTGCTTCCTATTAATGGCTCAATTAAAATTTTATGCCTACCCTTTTGTTCGGATGTTATAAAGCTATTTCCTAAGATTTGCAACAAAAATGATGCTATTTGACTAGCATTGTTCATGTAATTATTTTCCAATATATTCGTAACAATAATTTTATCCTTAAATATAAATGTAATTTTAGCCGGGTAATTTTGATTGTTTATAGGCAACGAGATAGGGTATACACATTGCGAAAACGAATTAATTCTCTTTATATCATCTTCTAGCATATATGCAAAATTTTGCAAATCAATACTCAGTATTCCCACACCCGTTTTTACCATTTTTAACTCAATTTTTTTTACCTTCAACAAATATTCTTGCGCATCAATTTCTATCTTACATGTCGTATTTTCATCGAGATAATTATATATATAATTTTTGATTATGGCAGCCTCTTTGGAATATAACACGTTTCTAACAGGCCTATAAAAATATATAAATTCATTATAATTTTCATTCGAATCTATAATAAATTCCTCACATCTCCAACCATGCAGATATTTGAACATTGACTGATTAATTTGCACTTGTGGATTAAAATTATAATTCCTATTTTTTGTATTTATTTCCCAAGCAAAAGGAAATAAGAATATATGCTCACTAACTATATCCATAGTTTATTCTGCAGAAATTATAAAATAATATACCGGCTGCTTACCCGCGTGTAACTCTACTTCGGCCTGCGGGAATGCTTTTGTTACTATATCTTGATACTTTGCTACCGATTTTTCTTCTATATCTTCTCCATAATAAATCGTAATTATATCGCTATCTTGATCCAACTTAGAGAGCACTTCTATAAACGTATCTTCTAAACTAGGCTTGTGTGACACGATTTCTCCGCCCAAAATTCCCAAATATTGCCCCTCTTTAATTTCCTCTCCATTCATAGTGGTATCTCTAACTGCAATAGTGATTTGTGCYGTCGTTATTGCATCAACGGCCTCGTTCATATCAGCTGCTATTGCTTCTGCATCGACGCTAGTTCCATCATATGCCAGCATAGCCGAAATGCTTTCCACAATACTTTTCGTTGGGATCACTATTACTTTGATTTCATCTTCCACAACTTTTGCCGCTTGATTAGCTGTTAAAACTATATTCTTATTATTTGGCATCAAAATAACTTGCTCTGCGTGTGTTTTATATATCGCATCTATTATGTCTTCTGTACTAGGATTCATAGTTTGACCACCCTCTACTATAACATCCACATTGAGGCTTTTGAGAATATCTACAAACCCCTCGCCTGCAGCAACAGACACAAACCCCAGTTTTTTGTCTACAAATTTATCTTTACTTTCTTCTTCGAGTATTGCAGTATGCTGTTCTTTCATATTTTCTATTTTTACACTATTTAGTGCTCCAAATTTCAACGCATAGCTCAAAACATTTCCYGGATCATTTGTATGAACATGAACCTTAATATAATCATCATCCGAAACTACAACTATGCTATCCCCTATTCCATCCAAATATTCCTTTACCTTTGCCTCATTATATGGCTTATCTTCTCGTTTCACAATAAACTCTGTGCAATACGCAAAAGTTATATCGTCTGTATTAAACTTTGTCATGGCAACGGTTGACTTTTTCTTTAGCGGTCGCTTAATTTCTATCTCCACTTCACCCAATATAACTCTGGCGGCACCTTCCAATATAGTCATTAATCCTGCTCCACCCGCATCCACCACGCCTGCCTCTTTTAATACCGGAAGCATATTTTGTGTTTGCTCCAACACTTTATACCCATGCATAATAACCTCTTTTAGAAATGTTGGCGCATCAGCTGCAGTCTTATAAATCGACAGTGCCGCATTTGATATCTCTTTTGCCACAGTCAGGATTGTTCCTTCTTTGGGTTTCATTACCGACTTATAGGCAGTAGCGACCGCCAGCTTTGTTGCCCTTGCGACTGTTCGTGCGTCCACAGTTTCGTTTGTTCCCAATCCCTTAACAAAGCCTCGAATAATCTGAGATAGAATCACCCCCGAATTTCCTCGCGCACCTCTTAGGGCTCCTCCTGCAAATGCCTTGCCTATGGATTCTATTGTTACGTTTTCTACCTCTTCTACTTCTTTGGCTGCAAAAAGCATTGTAAGTGACATATTAGTTCCAGTATCTCCATCAGGAACCGGAAACACATTCAGCTCATTAATTGCTTCCTTTTTTTCATCTAATAATAAGGCCGCGCTAACTATCATTTTTTGAAGTAATCTCGCATCTACTGCTTGAGTTGTGTTCACGTACTTTTCTCCTTCCTATCTAACATTCTAGCTATCTAACCTCACACTTTCTACAAAAACTGTAATTGTTTCAACTTTTATATCTAACATCTCTTTTAATTTATACCTTATTGTGTTCATCAAATTATCAGTGACAGCAGAAATTTTAGTGCCATATTCTACAATTATATGAAACTCAACATCTATATGATCCTCATTTAACTTCACTGCTATCCCTTTGGTAATATTATCTCGTAATAGCAATCTAACTATTCCATCTTTTACACTTCTTGATGCCATACCAACGATTCCATAACACTCTCCAGCACAAATTCCACATATACTAGCAATGACTTCCTCATTTATTTCAATCTTTCCTTGTTCATTGGTAATTTTTTGCATAAAATTTATACCTCCTTATACTCAATAGACTTAGATTACCATACTATGCGAAAAATGTCTAATAATTATTTTCTCCAAAGTCATCGCAATTTATTAATCAAAAAAGAACCTTCTAAATCTAGAAGGCCCCTTTCACTATATTTTTCAAAATTTAAACTCTCCTATCAAATTTTTAAGTGCCTGAGATTGTTCTGATAGCTCTTCACTTGCCGCTGCGCTTTCTTCGGCTGATGTTGAATTTGTCAGTACTACTTTTGATATTTGATCTATTTCTGCATTAATTTGAATAGCATTCTGTGCCTGATCCTCTGCGGCATCTGCAATGYTATCAACCAACGTACTCAATTCCTTTGCATTTTYCATGGCMGCGCTTATAGAATCTGATGTATGGCCTGCTATTTCATTGCCCACACTTATAACTTCGGCTGTTTGCTGTATCAGCTCTGCTGTATCCTTTGCCGATTTCGCCGATTTTTTGGCTAAATTTCGAACTTCCTCCGCCACAACAGCAAATCCTTTTCCGCTTTCACCAGCTCTTGCCGCTTCTACTGCAGCATTCAAAGATAGAATATTCGTTTGAAACGCTATATCATCAATATCTTGAATAATTTTCTTAATTTCATCAGAGTTTGTAATGATATTTTTCATGGCAATAACCATTTCACTAACTTGATTATTACTATCTACCAACGCTTTTTGGGTTTTTTCATTAAATACCTTTGCCTCGCCAGTATCATCGGCTGTTTGAGTGATCTTTGCTGTCATTTCTTCCATAGCAGCAGACAAATTTTGCACAGATGCAGCTTGCTCCACAACCCCGCCAGCAACGCCCTGAGCACCATGAGCTACTTGAATAGTCCCCGTTGCCAACTGTGTTGCRACCACATCTATGTTAACTAACGTTTCCGCAAGACTAACTTGAATTTTTTCCATATTTATAAACACACTTTTAAAATCACCCACATAAAAACTTTGCATTTTTTTCAGCTCTTTAAAATCACCTTTTGCTAATCTATCCAACCTATCGTCGATGTCAATAATCATATTTTTAAACATTTGACATAGAAGCTTCATATTATTAGCCAATACTCCCAGCTCATCTTTTGAATTATATCGAATATCAGTATTCAAATCACCTTTCAATATCTGAATCGCGGCCTCTTCAATCTCATTAATCGGGTCTGCTATCAACTTCACAATATAAAACGAAAACAATAATGCCACAACAGTTATTAAAATAGTTATAATCACCATAAATAATATTGCGTTAGAATACAACTTATTTCCATCTAAATTCGCCTGATCTGCACCTTCTTTGTTAAAATCTACCAAATCCAAAAATGTTTCTGAAAATTCATTAAATAATACCGATGATTCTCCAGTTAGTATTTCATATGCCGACTGTGTATTATTATCTGAACTATACTTTATCATCACATTATGTAATTTCAAATATTGTTCCCACATATCCTGGGATTTTTCAATTAATTTTCTGTCAGTTTCATTAGTAATTAAATTAGTGATATAGTAATCAAACATACCATCTATTCTTTTCACTATATCATTCATACTATTTTCTAAAATATGCATAGTAGATTCATCTTGTGCGATAACATGACTATTTTCAGCTATACG
>NZ_ABEQ01000017.3 GCF_000171335.1 Candidatus Epulonipiscium viviparus | reverse complement strand
TTTCTCACTCTGATATCTGTAATTTCCATTAGTAAAACCCTCCTATTTGGTTCCGTAATTTCTTGTCCATTATTGGCTTAAAATCACTTTTACGTGATAGGAGTATTTTACAACATATTTATAAAAAAATCAACTGTTTTTTATAAAAAAATTAATTTTCTTTATATTTTTTAATATTTTTTCGTTTTTTTACACTTACATTTTTTTATGAGTACGTTTTTTTAGATTATATAATCTTTTTCTATTACCTTAATATCATCTGCGCTTCCAATAACTTTGTGCCCACTACTTATCAAAACATTTTTATCGAGAATTGCATTTTCTACAACAGCATCACGCCCTATTGTACATCCTTCCATAATTACGCTATTTTTGATAACAGCACCTTCGCCGACAAATACTTTACGCGATAACACAGAGTTTTCTACATTTCCATTTATAATATCCCCCCCATTTAGGATACTATTTTTTACGGAACACTCTCGACTATATTTTACAGGTGGATCATCTTTTGCTTTTGTATACACATATGATTTTTCTTCAAATATTTCGTACTTAATTTTTGGGTTTAAAAAGTCCATATTAGCCTGATACAAGTTTTTAATATCTTTTATAGCTTTCCAATAACCATCAAAACGATATCCGTAGATTTTCAGTCTTTTTCTGTATCTAATTATGATGTCGTCTACAATACTATTTCTACCTTCTTTAGCGATCTCTTCTAGCAACTCTATTAATAATTTTCTCTCAAACACATATATTCCCAAAGACACATTTGATGTTTGCGGCTCTAGTGGTTTTTCTTCAAAATTTATTAGGCGGCTGTCTTCGTCCAGTTCCATAACTCCATAATTGGTTAAATCTACGTCGTTAGTGTCTTTATATAATAAGGTAATATCTGCCTTTTTTTCCATATGATATTTTATTACATCTTGATAATTAACTCTTATTATTTGATCTGCTGGAGTTATCACGACATATGGATCAGTACTTTTTGTTAAAAAGTGTATATTTTGATAGATAGCATCTGCGGTTCCCTTAAATGAAAAGCTATCTGAATTTAGCATATCTGGAG
Source organism: Candidatus Epulonipiscium viviparus (assembly GCF_000171335.1). Taxonomy (GTDB): domain Bacteria; phylum Bacillota; class Clostridia; order Lachnospirales; family Cellulosilyticaceae; genus Epulonipiscioides; species Epulonipiscioides viviparus. The sequence continues at coordinate 38,846 of NZ_ABEQ01000017.3, read as the reverse complement.
TTAACAAAAATATACCGCTATTCTTTCGTCCAAAATTCCACCACTTAGATGATGAAATATGATCAGATAAACTTCTTGTATTATATTGAGAAATAACCGCAACAGATTTGATCCCTGATTCACTCATGTTTGTGAGGTTAAAGTCGATAACTTTATATGCTCCTCCAACAGGCATCGCCGCATTATTTCTATGAGATGCTAAAATTCCTAATCCACCTTTTTTTGTTCCTGCCAAAATTATTCCTACTGCTCTCATTTTAAACCTCCTTCAATAATTAATGAAGCGCCACTTTGTAATGCATTGTGTTCATAATCTTCATATTTTGTATCTCCAGTTATTTCACAATTTTTCCCTACCCAAATTCCGGCTGGTATATTGGTATATGCTCCAATTACTGAAATTCCACTGTTATATACGTGAGGTTTATTATGATTTGGAATATTCTCTCCTTCGCCAATAGTAACATTTTCACCAATTACACTGTTTTCAGAAACAATACATCTATATAAATGAGCTCCACTCTTAACAATTGTTCCTTGCATTATAATACTATCTTTAATAACACATCCTTTTTCAATCTGAACGTTTGGACTAATGATCGAATTTTGTACATCACCTTCTATTGTACATCCTTTTGAAATTAATGCATGAGCGATATTCGCAGTTTGACTGATATATTGAGGTGCAAGATTATCAGAGTTTGTATATATACTCCAATGCGCATCATATAAATTAAATTCTGGCATTATATATGAGAGCCCCATGTTCGCTTGCCAATATGCTTCGATTGTTCCAATATCTCTCCAATATGATTTAAATGGATATGCATAGATTGGCGCACCTCCATCTAATAGCGAAGGCATGATATGTTTTCCAAAGTCACTATCTTCGTGAACATCGCAATCAGCTATTAATGCCTCCCTCAACTCTTTCCAATTGAAAATATATATTCCCATGGATGCAAGATTACTTTTAGGTTCTTTAGGTTTTTCTTCAAACTCGACTATTTTTAATGATTCGTCTGTATTCATTATTCCAAATTGCGAAGCTTCTTCATATGGTACTTCGATAACCGCTACTGTCGCAACAGCGCCTTTTTCTTTATGATAATTTAACATCTCGTTATAGTCCATCTTATATACATGGTCTCCAGATAAAACTAACACATAGTCTGGATTGTATGAATCAATATAACGAATGTTTTGATAAATTGCGTTCGCAGTTCCGCTATACCAAGCACCTTTATTTCCATCTGTCATAAATGGAGAAAGTACTCTGATTCCACCTTGTGATAAATTTAAATCTAAGTCCCACGGAATTCCGATTCCAATATGTGTAGTGAGCATTAATGGCTCATATTGAGTTAGAACTCCAACTGTATCTATTCCTGAATTTACGCAATTACTTAATGGAAAGTCAATTATTCTATATTTACCACCAAACATTACTGCTGGTTTTGCGATTTGTTGTGTTAACACGCCTAGCCTGCTTCCCTGTCCACCAGCTAGAAGCATAGCTATCATTTCTTTTTTAGGCATATATATATCTCTCCCCTTATCAAAAATTTTTTACTACTATATTTTACCACATAATTTAAAATTGTACAATACGTTTACCAATTATATTTTATTACTTTTGTACAATAAATATTCATTTATTTTATAAAAATCGTCAAAAGTTTAAATGGAAATATTTTCTATGACATTGTTTAAATTTTTAACTTAACGGGTAAACTTTATAATATGATGTTTATATCTTATATTAATCGCATATAATTTACGGAAACTGTTACTTTATAAATTTAAGAAAGGAAATAAAATATTATGAACAACACAATACACATCCATTTTATCGGCATCGGAGGCATCAGTATGAGTGGCCTTGCAGAAATTATGGTAACACAAGGTCATAAAGTTACTGGTTCTGATATAAAAACTTCAGATATAACTGATCATCTTGAATCACTTGGAGTTACTATTGCTCCACACTCTAAAGATAATATAACAACGGATATAGATCTCGTTGTTATCACAGCTGCCATAAATGAAAATAATGAAGAATTAAAGTATGCCAAAGAACTAGGCAAGAAAATTGTAACCCGAGCAGAATTTTTAGGTGATTTAATGGCCACATATGAGTTTCCAATTTGTATCGCTGGTACTCATGGCAAAACTACCACCACTTCTATGCTAGCCAATATACTTCTTCATACCAACAATAATCCCACTATTACTGTTGGCGGAATAGTTGATTCTATTGGAGGTAATATTCACATTGGCGATACAAAATATTTTTTAACAGAAGCTTGCGAATATCACAATAGCTTCCTTGACTTTAATCCTATGGTCGGTGTTATACTAAATATAGAAGAAGATCATATGGACTTTTTTAAGGATCTCGATGATATCAAACATTCATTCACAGAATTTGCATCTCTTATACCCAAGCAGGGATTGCTAGTTATAGAAGAAACAGCTTTACAAAATACTCCTGCTATCAAAAACATTGCTGCTCCCATAGAAACATTTGGCCTTAGCAAAACTGCTGATTGGTCGGCGCAGAATATATCTTTTGATGCAAATGCTTGCCCTAGTTTTGATGTATATTATAAGAATGAGTTTGTATTTCATATAGCAATTGCTCTTGCAGGAACACATAATGTATTAAATACTTTAAGCGCTATTGCCGTATGCCGTTTTCTTGATATTCCTGTTGCTGAAATTTCCAAAGATCTTATACATTTTTCTGGAGCCAAACGTAGGTTTGAAATGCGAGGTAAAATTCACGATATTTTACTTATAGATGATTATGCGCATCACCCAAGCGAAATTAAGGCAACTTTAAATACCGTTGCCAAATATCCTCACAAAAATCTATATGTTGTATTTCAACCACATACCTATTCTCGAACCAAAACATTTTTAAACGGGTTTGTAGATGCTCTTAGCACATATGGACAAATCATTGTTACCGATATTTATGCAGCTCGTGAAACTAATCCTGGTGACATACATTCTCGTGATCTCGTGAAACTTTTACAAAATAAAGGAACTAATTCTATTTATATTGAGAGTTTTGACGAAATTTCAGATTATTTACTTACTACCACCGAACCTGGCGATATTATTATGACTATGGGTGCGGGAAATGTAAACCAAATTATCGATACCCTGCTTGGAAAAAGCTAATTTTTAGGAGAACCAATGAATATAACATTTACCAAAGAAAAAACCAGCTTTGTATCTATTCCCAGCTGGTTTTTAGAAACCTATTTAACAAAAATGCAGCCTCAACATCTAAAGGTTTATCTTTTTTTGCAAGCTTCTAATCAAAAAGATAAATCTATAAATATAGAGGCTATTGCCTCTAATCTCGAAATGACACAATCTGAAGTTCAGTCATCCTTACAGTTTTTAAACCAAAAGGATATAATTAATGTTTCTACAACAAATTCTGACCATTTTGAAATTACATTTAATACTCACGAGCCAGCAATTTCTATGGTTACAAAAGAACCCATCAAAAATACTCAAATTACAAAAACTACGTTATCGCATTTTGAGAATAAGCCCATATATACCCCAGAAGTACTAGATAGATATATGGAGACTGATCCTTCAACAAAAGAGTTGATTAGAACAGCCGAAAATTACTTTGGACGTCCTCTTAGCTTTCCTGAAGCGAGCACTATTATGAGTTTATACGATTGGCTCAATATGTCTTTAGATTTAATTTATTTTTTACTTGAATATTGTGCTAATAACCAAAAAACTGACATTCGTTATATAGAAAAAGTGGCCGTGAATTGGTGCGAAATCAAAATTACAACAATTGAGGAGGCACAAATGCAAATAGCAGCGACAAAGCAATACTACAATATCTTATCAGAAGCTGGTATAAGCACTTCTAAAATTAATTATAATCACCAAAATATGATCAACGATTGGTTAGAAAAGTTTTCTATTATGGTTATATACGAGGCCTGCAAAGTAATGACTTTACAGGCTTCAAACCCAAGCCTAAACTATCTAAACCAAATATTAACTACTTGGCACGAAAAAGGTGTACAAACTGTTGAAGATGCACAAGCCGTCATTGCAGACTACCAAAATAACAAGCCTCGTAAACCTAAAAATACTAACAACAAAGTATCACGCTTTAACAATATGCTTTCTCGCACATATGATTACGATGAATTAGCAAAATTAGAAATAGCATATCACGAAAAACTTAGAACAGGACAAATTTAGATGCTCAATAACAAACATATTTATTATAAACAACTCATAAAAGAATTTGATCGAATACGTCTTACTAATATAAAAAAACAGAAGGCTCTTCAAGAAGCAATTTACGCCGAGATTCCACGAATAAAAAAAATCGACGAAACCTTGAATAGCAATGGCATTTATCTTGTTAAATGTATGTTAGAGAAAACGTCTAATGTCGATGATCTCTCTCAAAGATTTCGAAATAAAAATACAGCATTAGTTGCTGAAAAGCGACAGCTATTGATGGATCACAATTATGCGGCAACGTATTTAGATTTGCAATATGAATGCCCAAAATGTAAGGACGAAGGGTTTATAGATGGTCAACCTTGCAAATGCTTTGAACAAGCTTTAATTAATTTATCGTGTCAGCAATCTAACCTCGCATCTTCACTAAAAACAGATACTTTCGCTCACTTTGATTTTCATCTATATTCTTCAGAAGTTTCGCCTTCATCAAGAGAGACTGAGTCAAGCGACGCATCTGCTAAAAATACAAAAGAATCGATATCGTCCAAAATGCCAAAAACCCAAATTTCACCGCGTGAAAATATCCAAAACATTTATGACAACGTTATTCAATTTACCGAAAATTTTCCGAAATACCAAAACATGGTATTTGTAGGAACTGCAGGTTTGGGCAAAACATTCTTATGTACTTGCATTGCCAACGATTTATTAAACAAAGGATTTACCGTATTATATTTATCGGCTATACAACTCTTTAAGTGTTTTGATAACGTTCGATTTAATCGCAAAGAAGCAACCGACGCGCATCGATCTATGTTCGATGACATATTTACAGCGGATTTATTAATTATCGATGATTTGGGAACAGAACTTTCAACGAACTATATAAATCCAGATTTATTTAATGTACTAAACTCGCGGCACCTAAAACTTAAACCTACTATAATTTCTACAAATACCGCCATAACAGAATGGCGCCACAACTATTCAGAGCGCATTGAATCACGATTGCTTGGTAATTATGCTATATATACATTTATTGGTTCAGATATTCGAGTTAATAAAAAATATGCAAAAGCTCCATAAAGGGATATTTTTTTCATTTACTAATATCATGTAACAAAGGAGGAACTTATTTATGTTTTGTACTATTAAGATTTCAAAATCAGATCCCACCCCGTTGTATATACAATTAGCTGATGAATTAGCTAAGCTTATCGACACCGGAGTTTTGCCCTCAAAAACCAAATTGCCTACCATTAGAGCGTTGGCTAGCAAATTAAAAATCAATCGCGATACCGTTGTTAATGCCTATAAACTACTCGAAAGCAAAAATTATGTCATTGCCCATATTGGCAGTGGTACGTACGTTGCCCCTCGCCCCGATGTGCATATGGATTTTAAAAAAGAACTCGTGCCTGCAAGCAAAACCTATTTTAGACGTGACCTTTTTAAAATAGACATTTGCAAAGATATTATGATTGACATTCTTGATAACGATGGATGGGACAGCTTTTATGATCCCCTAAATCGGGAAAAGCAGTTGGTTAGAATTGCTATTACAAACTTTTTTAAGACTGTTGGGGTTCATGCAAATAACACTTCTGTTCGATTAATTAAAGATACTCAAAATTTTATATTGGATTTAGTCAAGCTTTTGCCAAATGCTGCTATTTGCGTTGAAAATTTCCGAGACATGAGCTATACGTCAACACTCAGCTATCTTGGATTTAAGGTTTTGGAAGTGCCCTTACAAAAAGATGGCCTCAATCTAGATATTCTAGAAAGTTATCTCAAATACCCAACCACCTCTTATGTTTTTATAAGTTCGTATAACCAAAACCCTACCGGTATTAGCTATAGCAAAGAAAATAAACTTGCTATCATTGCTTTATGCGAAAAATATGATGCTTATATCATCGAAGATGGCACCTTCAGCGACTTTCTCTATAAAGGTAATCTCGAAAGTTGCTACGACCTTTGCAAAAGCGATCGTGTTATCTATTTATTCAACTTCTGTAAACTATATTTGCCATACTTAGATTATAGCTTTGTGGCACTTCCACTTCAGCTGCAAAAGCGACTGACTGATACAATACAAATTACCATTACCGAACGGCTAATTAAATATTATCTCGAATCCAACAATTTTGCGGCATTGCGATGTAAGTTAATCACTGAATGTAATCTTAAGTTTAATAACTTATACAACCTGTTTCAATTTAGCTCTACATTAAAAACCAGCAGCACCAGCGGACTTTTCTTCTGGTTCTCTATAAATAACGGCAACTCAGAAAACATCATTTCCGCATTGCTAGAACAAAGTATTGTTGTATCACCTGGAAGCTTATTTAGCTCACTACCAAATAATAACTTGCGACTTTCTGTCGCTCCATTATTTACTAGCGATATCGACATTATTATAAAGGCTTTGCGACAACTTTAGTATAGAAAGGTGTATCATTTTGGAAATATTAATAGGTCCACCTGGTAGTGGAAAAACATACCAATGTTATCAAAAAATCAAAAATACTCTTAAGCAAAATAAAAAAGACAAAATCATTATGATCGTTCCAGAACAGTTTAGTCTTGAAATTGAACGAGAACTTACCCAGTATCTGGCTCCCGGTCTATTGCTAGTGGAGGTATCAAGTTTTACTAAATTGGTACTTAAAGCTAACATCACCACACCTATCTTAGATGAACTCGAACGCATTATGATTTTAAAAAAAGTTCTCGAAGATCATCATCACGAGCTTACTTTCTTTACCACAAGCTATAACAAAGATGGATTCTTGGAAAAAATAAATATTTTACTTACCAATTGTGAAAACTTTGGAGTTACACAGCTAGGCGATGACACTGTTGAGGGCACCTTAAAAGCCAAGTTGGCAGATATACAGAAAATTAGCAAATGGTTTTATGACTTTATTAGTACCCAATTTTTGACCAATGAAGGTAGCCTTAATGCTCTCATAAAATCTTTAACTACAACGGAAGCATATAAAGATGCCCTCATTATTATTGATGGATTTTACAGTTTTACTGCTGCTCAGCAAAAAGTGCTTCTGAAACTGCATTCTATGGCAAGACAAATGATTGTTACCCTGCCTATGGACAAGGAGTATCTTGGCTCAAATCAAAATCATCTATATTACAAAAGCTACAATACGCTGATAAATTTTGAATTTGCTGTTCCTGTATCCAAGCAATTTACCAATGCCGCCTTTGCCAACAAAACTGCTGATATCCAATTTATTGCAGACAATTACTTTGCAACTCATAGTATAAAGCAACCTCGAGATAGCGCAAACGTTAGATTATTTGCTTGCAGAAATTTTGAGTCAGAAATAGAGCTTGTGGCACAAAATATTACACGCTTCGTTCGCGATGACACCTACAGATACAATGAGATTGCTATTATTACAGGAAATCTTAATTTATATCGAAGTCACCTCACTACTGTTTTAGGTCAATATGACATTCCTTATTTTTTAGATGAAACAAAAACTATTCAAGCAAACCCTGCCGTCAATTTTATTTTGAACCTGCTAGAAGTTATTACGCAACACTGGAATTTGACTGCCATATTATCATTTTTGAAAAGCGGCATATTAACAGACTTTGCTGATGAAGATATAGACTACCTAGAAAATTATCTATACGAACATGGCATAAATTACAAAAATAAGTGGCTAGAARCCTGGGAAGAAGAAACTGATTCAACTCTAATTAACGATCTTCGCACTCGAGTTGCTTCTATTATATTAGGTATTGAGCAAAAAATAATCGCGCATAAGCATCGTGGCAAAATTTTGACCTCCAACTTATGCCGCATCCTTTACGATTTTTTGGTAGAAATCAATTTTGCTAATACTATTCGCTGGGAATCAAAATCAGAATCAGAAATCGAACACACTCTTTCCAAAAATTTTAATTTAGCCCTTGAATATAAACACATTTATCAAACAATTCTAGATATTCTTGATCGCTTAGTTGATATCTTAGGAAATCAATATGTCAATATCGCTACCTTTAAAAGCATTCTGACAACTTGCTTTAAACACGAAAAAGTTGGTACCATCCCTGCAACGCAAGATCAGATTTTGGTCGGTGAAATACCAAGAACTCGTCTGCCAAAGCAAAAGATTGTCTTTTTAATTGGGTTAAACGAGGGGGTCTTTCCTGCAAATCCCATAAACGATAGTCTTTTTTCTGATATGGACCTAACTGCTAATTTATTTAATGCAAACCCAAATTTATATGAATTGTTTATATATTCTAATTTATATGGCAGTGAGCTCGAAATTTATTCAACACTCATCAAGCCTAGTCGATATTTATTCGCATCATATTCGATGGGAGATGATTCCGGCAAAATCACTAGACCATCTATTATATTTACTCGACTAAAAAGGATGTTTACTATGTACGCACCATCCACCACAGCTACAACGTTTGCCGACCAAATTTATACTAGCAAACAAGCAATCATTGCTCTTGGCAGGGCCATAAAACAGAATGCCGGCATTGCCACTTTGGATGACTCCTATAAGTATGCTTTAATGTGGTATATGCAACATCAGCCCGATGCTATTGTACAAACTGTCAATGGACTATTTTTCACAAATCAACAAGATAAATTACAAACTGATATCGCTAAAAAATTATATAGCAATAACCAAGTCACCACTGTGTCGAGAATAGAAAAGTTTCGCCGTTGCCCTTGTGCCTATTTTATAGAATATGGCCTTTTGGCTTCCGAACGCAAATTATTTAAATTTAGAACTCCAGATATAGGCACCATCTTTCATAGCGTTTTGGAAATATATCCCAAACTTTTACAAGCAGCAGGTTCTACTTGGACAACTATTACGCCAGATGCTCAACAGCAATTGGTCGCTACTGCCGTTTCAGAAAGTATGCTCCAAAATAATAAGCTCAAAATCAAAAATGGCCACACGAAGTATCTAACCAAACGCATCGAAACTATGAGCAATCGCGCAATCACCGCCATGGCTTCGCAACTCAAATGCGGTAAATTTGTACCTGCAGAATATGAATACAAATTTAATGATGCCGCTTTGCCCGCAATAGAAATCGACTTGGGCGAAACAACTTTGCGTCTTACAGGCACCATCGATCGGGTAGATGCTTATTTAACTCCAGACGGAGATACGTATATTAAAATTATCGACTATAAATCTGGTCATACTCAATTTGATTTTACAGAAGCATATTACGCGCTACAACTACAGCTATTACTATATCTGGATGCCTACTTGCAGATAAATAAAGACGCAAAGACTGCGGGAGTCTACTACTTCAAGTTAGATGCGTCTCGAGTTGCATATAAACCTGGCGAAACTGCAACCGATATGGCGCACAAGCTTTTGAAAACGTTCAAGCTATCTGGTATCACTCTCAATGATGCAGACATCGCAAAAGCCATCGAGCCCGAGCTAGGCAACCAAATTATAGATATGGCATATACAAAATCTGGTGCTCCAAATGCTAATGCAATCACCGCAACAGCCGAAGAGTTTGTGGCCATTCGCCAGTTTATAATAAATCAAGTTGCRGCCCTGGGCAAACAAATTTTAGARGGCAAGGTCAGCATCACTCCGTATAAGCTTGGCACCAAAACTGGATGCGACTACTGTAACTTTCATGGCATTTGCGGCTTCGATGAAACTTTGCCCAACAACAACTATGACACATTGCAAAAGATTTCTAAATCTGATGCAAAAGATAATATGATAAATTGAGTAAGAGAGGATTTAGATTATGGGATTTACTACTGAACAGCAATTGGCAATAGATTTGCAGGACAAAAACATTTTGGTTTCTGCYGCAGCTGGGTCTGGCAAAACTGCAGTTCTCACGGAAAGGGTAATTAAGCGAGTGTTAAATACTGGAAAAAACCGAGTGGATATAGATAGATTTCTCATCGTAACTTTTACTAATGCTGCCGCTAGCGAAATGAAGGAACGCATAGAAATAAAGTTAGGCGATGCATTATCAACCGCTGCCGATGGTGAAGAGGTCGACTATTTACAAAAGCAACTGGGACTTTTGGGAAAGGCATCTATTTCTACCATTCACTCTTTTTGCGGCAAATTAATTAGAACCCATTTTAACGAGCTAGGGCTTGAACCCAATATGCGAACCTGCACCGAGCAAGAAGCCACTTTGTTACAGAACCTGGCAGTAACCGATATATTAACGGCAGCTTTTGAAGAAGAATCCGATGCGTTTTATCAGTTATGCGATGCTTATGGAAGCGTTAATGGGATGGACGCCATYGCTTCTATGATATTGCAAATTTATAAATTTACGCAAAGTACTGTATTTCCGCAAAAGTGGCTGGCCCAACAAGTTGCCACACTCGMAGCYGGTGATAATGCCGCATTTGAAGCAAGTTTAGCAGCAGATCTCAGATTGGAGCTCGAGAGCATTCAAACTCTACTGGAGCGTGCACTTGTAATAGCAAAGAAACCCAACGGACCTTTACATTATGCCGACTCCATAGGGTTTAATCTCCAAAATTTATCGAAGATGGATCTCAGCTCCTTTGCAAACATCGTCTCTGCATTAGCTAACTGCAACATTGCCGCCTTATCTCGCAAACGTCCTGCTTGTGATCTATCTCTCAAAGATGCCGCAAAGTCTTTGTCCAGTACTGCAACTTCGCGCCTAAAATATTTGCAGGATAACTACGCAATATTGGCCGACCCAACTGTTATTAGCAAAACTGCATCCATTAGTACAATATTCAAGGAGTTGGCACGCCTCGTTACCACATTTGAGACTCGATATTCTGAGAAAAAACAAGACCTCGGAGTTCTCGACTTCAACGATCTCGAGCATTATGCTATCAAATTATTGGTTACCGAATCTGACGGTGCCCTCGCTCCCACCACAGTTGCCAAAGAACTCGGTAAGTATTATTCAGAAATATATATCGATGAGTATCAAGATGTCAACGATGTTCAAGAAACTATTTTATCGGCAATTGCCACAAACGGTGCAACTCGATTTATGGTTGGTGATATCAAACAGAGCATTTACAAATTTAGACTCTCCAACCCCAAGATTTTCCTGGATAAATATAACAGATTTCAGCAATTTTCTCCTACCGCCGCTGCAGATATACGAATCGATTTATCACATAACTTTCGAAGCCGTGCCATAATTTTAGACGCTGCCAACGAAATATTCGAAAGATTGATGCGTCCTGCGGTGGGTGATTTAATCTATGACCAAGCGCAACGACTGTATGCTGGTCGCGAATACGCAACATTTGATGAGACTGCCAAGCAATGCGAACTTCATTTATTGGAGCTTTCCACCCTCGATGCAGATGACGCAGAAGAGCCTTCGAATAAAGCCGAGCTCGAAGCCGCCATGATAGCAAAAATTGTAAAAGATATTTTAGATGGCAATAGCAATCCCAAAATTGTCTATGATAAAGATCTCGATATTTATCGTGCTGTTGAGCCTCGCGATATTGCAATATTAGTGCGTGCAAAAGCTGTTTCTACTGCATTCGAAAACGCATTGTACAAAGTGGGAGTAGATGCTTACGCAGAAATTAGCAAATCGTTTTTTGAAGCTACAGAAGTAGAACTTATGATCAACTTTCTAAAAATCATCGATAATATAAATCAAGATATTCCTTTCCTTTCTGTATTGCATTCATCGTTATTGGGGCTGGATTTTGACGAGCTATCTGAAATACGCACATATGCAGATGGGAGCTTTTATAATGCATGTGTCGCATACAAACAATTGCACCCACATTCGAAGCTTGCAGATTTTTTTGCCGAGATTGAAGGTTTTCGAAAGTTGTCCAAAATGGTTCCCGTGAGTGAACTTATCGACCAAGTTTTTTTACAGACTGGGTATTTGGGATACGTTTCTATGTTAGACCATGGCGCCATTCGTTCTGCCAATCTCAGAATTTTAAAGCAGACTGCCATAGATTTTGAACAAAATACAAAAGTTGGCTTATTTAACTTTCTAATATTTTTGGAGCAATTACGCAACGATGAAGCATCTATACAACAAGCAAAATCAGCTGTAGACCAAAATAATACCGTTAAAATTATGAGTATTCACAAAAGCAAGGGTCTCGAATTTCCTATCGTAATATTGGCAAATGCACACAAGCGATTTAATCAAATGGAGACGTATCAGCCGATTTTGCTTCATAATCAATTAGGCCTGGGAGCGCAATTTAGGGACATGGAAAAATATGTAGATTACACAACTTTGCCCTATTTGGCGATTAAAAATAAGATATTTAACGAAAACATTTCTGAGGAAATACGTATTTTATATGTAGCATTAACGCGTGCCAAAGAAAAGCTTATCGTAACTGCCGTTACAAACAGTTTTGATAGCTTGTTGAGCAATGCTTTGTTACACGCTACCGAGCATATAGATTCGATATTCATACGCAACCAAAACTCTTATCTAAACTGGATAATTCTTGCGCTTGCACACAATCCATATACACTAACCGAATCTGTCGCTAATTTTAATGCCGGAACAATGGGCCAATGGATTATCAAGCAATATAGCCGTTTAAGCTTTGCCGATGCAGATGCCGACTTTGTGGAACCCCCTAGTTCAAACGAAGTCATTCAAGATATATTCGACCTAATAGCAACCGACACCTCTAGCAATAGCCTAAAAGATGAGATCTTTGCAAAGTTAGACTATGAATATCGCCATATATTAGATACAACTTTGCCGCAAAAGATTTCTGTATCAGAACTCAAAACCAAAATGAGCGATTCTATCTCTAGCGCACCCTATAGTTCTAATATTCCAAAGTTTATCGCTTCATCAAGCTATGATGGATTATCGCACGGCAATATTATTCACGCAGTATTCCAACATTTGGATTATCTCAAGTATACTGATCACACGTCTATTCGACAAAATATCGAGTCTATGATAGCCCAAAACAAATTGGCCAAGAATACTCTTGCAATAGCTAATATAGATCGACTAGTCTCCTTTGCAAATTCTGCTATAATTAATAGAATGCGTAAAGCAGCGTTTAGTTTTAAAGAGCAACCATTTCTGTATCAGCTTCCCCAATCTGAGGGAAGAAGTCTAATCTCCGGGATAGTCGATGCGTATTTCGAAGAAAATGGCAAAATTATTATTATCGATTACAAAACTGATTCCACAAAAGCTCACACTAAAATTGAAATTGTAGATAGATACCGATTACAAATCCAATGGTATTCTGAGGCTTTACAAAATATTACTCACAAAGTTGTTACTGAACGTTATTTATATTTATATAGCATCGACGAGTTTGTTGCTCTTTAATATGCCGCATAATATTAAATTTTGATTTCGTCCATTGTAAAAATTTCAAAAACAGGTTATACTTTTTAAGTGACAAATTTAATTTTAGTAGGTGAGTTCTATGAAGCAATACGAATTAATACAACGAATAAAGTCTTCTCAATCGAGAATGAGTAAAGGCCAAAGATTAATTGCAAACTATATCATTAATCATTATGAAAAAGCTGTTTATTTGACTGCTGCTAAATTGGGGCAAATTGTGGGGGTCAGTGAATCTACAGTGGTTAGATTTGCCACAGAACTTGGATATGACGGCTACCCTAAGTTTCAAGCTGCATTAGTAGAGTTAGTTAAAAGTAAATTGACCGCTATGCAAAGAATAGAAGTCACACATAATAGAATTGATCAAAATCACGTATTAAAAAGCGTGTTACAAATCGATGAAGAAAAAATCCGCCATACTGCTGCCCATATTAATGAAGAGACATTTGATGGTGCCATAACAGCGATATTAAATGCAAAAACAATTTATATTTTGGGAGTACGAAGCTGCGCTGGCCTTGCTACATTTTTACACTTTTACCTCAATATAATGTTTGAAAATGTTAAAGTTGTAAATACCAATAGTATCAGCGAAATTTTTGAAGTCATTCATAGAATTAATACAAACGATGTTATAATTGGAATAAGCTTCCCAAGATATTCCAAGCGTGTTTATCGATCTTTGGAATTTGCAAAGGGAAACGGTGCTACTATAATTGGAATCACCGATTCTGTTACTGCACCTATCGCGGAATTTTCARATTATTGCCTTGTTGCAAAAAGTGAGATGATCTCTTTTGTTGACTCACTTGTGGCTCCTTTAAGCATCATCAATGCTCTAATTGTTGCGCTTAGTCTCAAAATTAAGGATTCGCTAGAACACAGTCTCGATAGTTTAGAAAAAATTTGGGTAGAATACGAAGTTTATGATGATACCAAGGATTTTTTTAGAGAGAATTATGACAATACAATTATCTAGAAAACGGAGGCTTATATGATAATAGCAATTGATGGACCAGCAGGTGCTGGAAAAAGTACTATCGCAAAAGAGATAGCTCAAAAACTTGGATGGGTTTACATCGATACCGGTGCCATGTATAGAGCAGTAGCATTATGTATTCTCAGTCAAGGTATTGACTTAACCGATACAAATACTATTACAGCGGCTTTAGCAAATATACAAATAAAAATATCACATATTAATAAAAATCARCACATATTTCTTAATAAGGAAGATGTTACCAATAAAATTCGTACCAGTGAGATTTCTAATGCAGCTTCTACTATTGCGGCAATTTCTGCTGTCCGAGATAACTTGGTTCAGTTGCAGCGAACTCTTGCTCATACAACCAACGTTGTAATGGATGGCCGCGATATCGGCAGTGTAGTTTTCCCCAATGCTGATTTGAAAATCTTTTTAACTGCCTCACTTGCGGAAAGAACAAATAGACGATTTAAAGAACAAACAGAAAACGGAAAAATCGTTGAATGGAATAAAATTTTTTCTGAGATTGAATTGAGAGATAAGGCTGATTGTAGCAGAGTTGATTCGCCTCTTATTCAAGCTGAAGATGCCATACTTGTAGATACCTCCAATTTAACTGCAGATATGGTTGTAGATCATATTTTACAACTTGCCAAGGATAAAGTAGGTGTTCAATTTGATTAAGTTAGCAAAAAGCGCAGGATTTTGTTTTGGAGTAGAAAGGGCTGTCAATCTTGCTTATTCTAATGCCTCTCTTTCAAATATTTTCACATTTGGTCCTATAATCCATAATGATTTCGTCACCAACGATTTAAAACTCAAAGGAGTAGAAATAGCATATGAGCTTACTCCGCGCATCAAAAACGTAATAATTCGCTCACATGGTGTGGGAGAAAATATCTATAAACAAGCAGATCATTTGGGTATAAATATTATTGATGCTACTTGTCCATATGTCAAAAAAATCCATAATTTGGTAAAACAACACATAATATTAGGGCAATCTATTATTATAATTGGAGATAAATTGCATCCAGAAATAATAGGAATCAATGGATGGACAAATGATAACGCCATCATAATCAAAGATGAATTTGATTCTAATATACCCTTACTTGACAATACAAAAAGTTATTTTGTTGTTGCACAAACCACATATAAACAAGAAGTGGTCAATAGAATAATACAACTACTAGAAGAGAATCACATTACATTTAACTATGTTCATACTATTTGTTCCACAACAACCAAACGTCAGCAAGAGGCACGTAGTTTGGCCAAAAATGTGGACACTATGATTATAGTAGGCGGTCGAAACAGTTCTAATACAAAAAAATTATTCGAAATCTGCCTTAGTGAATGCAAAAATTCTTTGTGCATTGAAAACGCTTCAGAGCTTGCTAAAATCAAATTTAATAAAGATAGTGACATAGGTATAACTGCAGGAGCTTCTACTCCTAAATATATTATAGATGACGTTATATCCTATATAAATAATACAATAAAAGGGGAGATTAGTAATGGATTATAATCATTTTGTGACAGAGTTTTATACATTTTCTAAAATTGATTTAAATTCCTATAAGGAAGGACAGATGAAAAGACGCATTGATTCACATATAAAGAAGTCTGGTATTTCAGATTATCGAGAATTTTTAACACTTTTAAAAACTAACCCTAAAGCTTATGAAACGTTTTTGGGATATTTAACCATAAATGTTTCCGAATTTTTTAGAGATCCTAGACAATGGGCTACTTTAGAAAAAGATATTTTACCTGGAATTATAAATGTTACCAAAACATTTAATGTATGGAGTGCTGCGTGTTCCACAGGCGACGAACCTTATACTCTTGCAATATTACTGACCAAGTTAATCCCAAGCCAAAAATTCAAAATTATTGCAACAGATATCGATAAAGATATTTTAGCAAAAGCAAAAACTGGAATATATCCTGATAAACAAGTTATAAATCTTCCAGCAGACTTTAAGTCTAAATACTTCAAAAAAACTACAGAAGGCTATATAATCAGTGATGATATAAAAAGAAAAATTGATTTTAGACAGCATAATCTACTCAAAGATCCTTATCCTTCTGATATTGATTTGATTGTGTGCAGAAATGTTTTAATTTATTTCACAGAACAAGCAAAGGCAGATATTTATAACAAGTTTAGCAAATCATTATCTTCAACAGGAATATTATTTGTAGGTAGCACCGAACAAATCATTAACGCTCATGATTTTGGCCTCAAATCCAAAAAATTATTCTTCTATAGCAAAGCATAATCTTATTCCAATTCCCCCTCTGTTTTGGAGGGGAATAATACATTTTTTTACATATTTTAAAATTTCCCCTATACAACTTAAATTTTTCATGGTAAAATATTACATCACAGGGATTTTTTAGACAAAATAGGTAATTCGTGTAAAAATATAGATTTTATTTCACAATTGTGAATTTTTATGCTACAATAAAGGAGTGTTTACTTATGAAGAAAAAACTTACTTCTCCTGCACAGTATAGTTACTACACGTACAGGAACAAGAAAAACCACAAAAAAAAACTTACGATGCTTGCTACAATATTTACATTTTTATTAATGAGTTATGCTTTTCTAGCCTATGACGAAACCCACAAAACCCCTAGTGCTGATTTGCAAAAATTTTTTTCAATTGAAAATATTGGAGACTTTGAACAAAACTCTCTTAGTTTTGACATTCACAAAGACTCACCAAATATAAAAGGACTCTATGTTCCCGCTCACAAAACATATAATATAGATGAACTTATACAACTCGCAAATGCAACAGAAATAAATAGCTTTGTAATCGATGTTAAAGATGACATGGGATACCTTACTTTTTCTAGCAACAACCCTGCGTTACTAGCGGCAAAAAGTGTGCGTAAATCTCCAAAAATTCCTGATATTAATGCTCTAATGGATGCGCTATATAAAAATAATATTTATCCAATCGCAAGAATCGTAACCTTTAAAGACAATATTGTCGACACCAATTTTCCCGAGAGAATGGTTCTAGATCACGATGGCAATGTTTATGAAACTAAAGGAAAAGAAACTTGGTTAAATCCGTATAATATAGAAAATTGGGAATATATTTTAGAAGTATGCAAAGAAGCAATTCGTGTTGGATTTAAAGAGATTCAGTTTGACTATATTCGTTTTCATGAATCTATGACATCGACTCGGGTAAACTTACCTGACGATATTTCTAGAACCGAGATTATCAATGAGTTTTTAGACTATATGGTAGAAAATTTGGAGCCCTATGGGGTACGCGTTAGTGCGGATGTATTTGGAACCATTATTACTAGCAAAATCGACGCACAAGTTTTAGGACAAGATTACAAATCGTTTGTCCARCGCCTAGATGCTGTCTATCCTATGATTTATCCTTCTCACTACGCTAACGGTTCATTTGGTCAAAAAAATCCAGACTTAAACCCATACGAAATAATTTTAGGTGCCTTAAAAGCATCCAATGAGGTTATTAGACAAATTCCTCTCGAAGAACGAAAAGCACAAATTATACCTTATCTCCAAGACTTTACTGCTACTTGGGTAACTCCGCATCAAGACTATACTGCAAAACAACTTCAGCAGCAGATGCAAGCGGTATATGATTCTATTCTAAACGACTGGGTTTTTTGGAATGGTGCTGCTAGCTATACAACAGACGCATTTATAGAAGAATAAATAACCACATACTAGCATAACAATAGAATAAAAGAACAAAAAATAGCAGCTGCATGAAGAGTAAGGCGGAAAGGACTTAGTATGATTGATAAAGATAAGATTATTTTAATGTCACAATTAGCTCTCTTAGATAATGACCCTGAAATGCCTCACAATAGGCGAATCACCTCGAAATACTGTAAAGATTTTGTATATGTTGCCAATTTATTTACTCAATTATCTATTGCCGTTGTTGTAATTATTTTTATTGCAACTCATCTACTATGGCAAATTCAGAGCGGTATGAACCTACCCACAAACTTAGATGAAATCATATACACATTTATAATTCCATATGGAAGCTTAGCGTTTGGCTCAATTATTTTTTATACCATCATTTCTACTTTGGTTTATAAAAAAATATATCGTAAAGCTCAATTAAAAACTGATAAATATGATGCTTTAGTTAATGAATTAAAAAATCTAAGTATTCAGGAGGAAATATCTAATGAAAAAAACACTTTTAGGTATTAGAGCTGGGTTTATTAGTGTCTATAAGAATAATGAAGTCATTATAAATATACTCTCAAAGTTTATTTTAACTTTCATATGCTTGCTATGTCTTAACAACGTCATAAATTTTTCTAATTCTAATATTGTAACTATCGTGTTATGTGTGGCGCTCAGCCTCATATCAATGGGGCTACCTACATATATTACATTTATTGCATTGATGATTATTACGCTTATTAAAGTAAGTCAATCTGGACTCATCTTAACAATTGTTATGATCTCATTAGCACTACTTTTCTATATTCTATATATCAGATTATTCAAAAAAGAAACTCTTTTGATCATATTTACGTTACTTCTTTTGCCTACCGGGGCAATATATTTGGTTCCACTTGTTGGTGCGCTATTTTTTGGGTTTGGAGCATTTGGAGCATTCATCGTTGGATGTTCTTTATACAATATACTTATGATCCTTCCACTTTTGATGAATAGTTCAGCTAGTATTACACTAGAAGAAGTAGATACAATATTTGCACAAATTGAAATTGTCACAAATAAAATTTTATCTGTGACCGTATATGACCAAAACATGCTTGCTACAGCATCTATTTTGATGGTGGTATTTTTAGTAGTATATTTGATTAGAATTTTGTCTATCGATTACGCACCATATATAGCCATATTCTTTGGCTCTGTTATCAATATATTGGGTTTTTTATTAGCAGATCTGCTTATTCAAATGAATATTAACATCCCAATGATGATTATTACTACTTTAATTTGTATGTTATTTGCTTTTTTTGTTTCTTTTTTATCTAGAGTATTAGATTATAATCGTGCGCAGGTTGTACAATTTGAAGACGAGCATAACTATTATTTTGTAAAGGTTATTCCAAAAATTGAGTTATCTTCTCGACATAATGAAATTTATGATTTATATGACAATATTGATGTTGCTGATGAAGAAATAATTATTGAAATTTAAGTCGCTTTGGCGGCTTTTTTTTTATGTCATTTTCAATTTTTTTCTAAATTCATAATTATATCTCAAAATTACTTTTTTTAGTGATAAAATATATAAAGTTTGTGGTATAATAAAAAGTAAACCACCCTTAATTAAAAAATACTCAGTTAAATTTAAAGTTCTTATTTCGGTTTAATCACCGATTTATTTTACTACTACATCAAAAAAGGGGCGAAGTATGAATTGGGATTTTTTACACTCAATACTAGAACAAATTTCATTTTTTAAAATACCCCAGGTATCATTTAAAGACCTAATTGATATTTCAATTGTAGCGTTTGGGATTTACAAAATTATAATGTGGATTAAAGATACACGTACATGGGCGGTTTTTAAGGGTGTTGTCATTATTTTTATGGCTTCTTTAGTAGCTTATTTGCTAGAGTTGCACACCTTATCCTTTATAATTAGTAATACAATCACAGTTGGAACAATAGCAATTGTTATTTTGTTTCAACCAGAACTTAGGCGAGCACTTGAACAACTAGGTCAAGGAAATTTATGGGGGACCTCTATAACCACTGATAAAGAAACTCACACGCTAAATGATGAATCTATTTCTCATCTTGTAAAAGCTAGCATTCAAATGGCCAAGGTGAAAACTGGTGCACTAATTATCATCGAAAAAGATACTGTTCTTACAGAATACAAACGAACTGGAATAGCCATAGATTCTGTAATCAGTTCACAATTACTTATCAATATTTTTGAGAAAAATACTCCTTTGCATGATGGAGCAGTAATTATTTCAAAAAATCGAATCAACGCTGCCACTTGTTTTTTGCCTCTTAGTGATAGCCTCACAATCAACAAAGATTTGGGCACCAGGCACCGTGCCGCTATTGGTGTTTCTGAGCAAACTGATGCTGTTGTAATTGTTGTATCAGAAGAAACCGGCATAGTTTCCTATGTCCGCAATGGTAAAATCAGACGCAACTTAACTGCAGAAGGTCTTGAGAAAGTTCTCTCACTAGATGTTCAACGAAAGGCTAATAAGTCATTTAATGGCTGGAAAAGGAAAGGGAAAGGAAAGATGAAGAATGAAACGTCATAACTTACACTGGAAACTACTTTCTATATTATTAGCAATGCTTTTATGGCTTATCGTTATTAACATTCAAAACCCTGTTATCAGTGCAGATATCGACAATATCAAAGTTGATGTAATTGGTCTTAATCAAATAGAAGGTAAGGGACATGTGGTCAAGGATGGCTATAAACTACACAACCTTTCTGTAAATATTAATATTAAGGGGCAACGATTGGAGGTTGAAAATTTTTTGACAGAGGATGTCAACTCTGTTACAGCTCGGATCAATCTCACTCCATATGTCCAAGAACTTGTTAATAACTCTGGGTTAACAGAGCGATTGGTTGAAATAGAAATAGATAACGTCCCAGAAGACATTGTAATAGAAGACTATGAACCTTCTTCTGTTTATGTTGTATTTGAATCAGAAAAAACCGAATCCTTTGATATTATTTATAACATAAATGGTAAAGAAGACAGCCAATATATAACTCTTGACCCCATTATCAAAACTAAAGAAATTGAAATTGTTGGGCCAGAAAGCATTGTAGATACTATCAAAAATGTAGTTGTTGACATTAACATAAACGATTTTGCACAAGATCCACTTGTAATGGATTTACCAGTATTTGCCTATGACAAGGATGGCAATGAAGTTGTGGGGATTTCAAAATCACAAAATTATGTAGAAGTTATTTTACCTACAGGAAAGAAAAAAGTAGTGCCACTAGTAGCCGACTTTAACGGTACTCTCCCAACAGGATATACATTAACAAACACCATCATTACTCCTGCAGAAATCACCATCGTAGGTAATGAAGCACTCATAGATCAAATTAATTCTATACAACTTAATAGTATATTTCTCAGCAATATTATAGAAAATACAACTAAGCAAGTCGATTTTTTGCTACCTGATGGTGTCGAATATATAGATAAAATTGATCCTAAAGCTGTTGTAACAATTGAAGTACAAAAAACTAACATCCATGAATTTACGATAGATATCGACGAGCTCAAATTAAAAGTTGTTGGCTCCGATAACATTAAATACGATATTTTGGACAATTCGATTACACTTAAACTTAGTGGAACAGCAGAAGAAATACTTGAATTTACGGTTGAAGATTTATCTGCTACACTCGATTTGACAGATGCTCAACTTGGAAAACACGAATTTGAGCTCACTATTCCTATCCCTCCAGAATTAGAAATAGTAAATTCACCTTCTCTTACCGTTCTAATTGAGCAAATTGTATCCGAAACACCTTACGAAGATCCTGCTTATATCGATCCAATCTACATTGATCCATCTTATATAGACCCCACTTATCATAATAAATGATTTTTGAAAGGATGACAACAAAAATGGCAAATTGTCCTATTGAAACAACAATAACGCTCATAGGCAGTAAATGGAAAGTATTAATTCTTCGAGATTTGTTTGATGGCACTAAACGGTTTAGTGAATTAAAAAAAAACCTTTCTGGTGTCTCACAAAAAGTTTTAACTACTCAACTGCGAGATTTAGAAAGTTGTTCTTTAATCAACCGAAAAGTCTACCCAGAAGTGCCTCCTCGCGTTGAATATAGCCTCACATCCACTGGACAAAGTTTAAAACCAGTATTAGAGGCACTTGAACACTGGGGCAAAGAATATACCAAAAATTTTGAGTGAACACACTCAAGCAAATTAACATACACTATTAATGCTATAAATTATATTTATGGGAGGAATACTAATGGGAAATTTATTTGGAACTGATGGCGTTCGTGGAATTGCCAATGCAGAGTTAACTGGAAATTTAGCTTTTAAACTAGGTCAGGCAGGAGCCTATGTACTCACCAAAGAAACACATAGACAGCCTAAGATTTTGGTGGCCAGAGATACAAGAATTTCTGGACTTATGCTAGAATCTGCCCTTGTTTCTGGAATTTGCAGTATGGGTGCTAAAGCTATTTGTATAGGTGTTGTTCCAACGCCTGCAGTTGCATTTTTAATTAGGGAGCTTGGCTTAGATGCAGGAGTTATGATTTCTGCTTCCCATAACCCAGTTGAGTTTAATGGCATCAAATTTTTCAATAATGCCGGATACAAATTGCGAGATGAACTAGAAGATGAAATAGAAGCCCTAATAAAAGACAATACTAGCCTAGATTTACCTATTGGCGCGGCAATTGGTACCTGGGAACTAAAAGAAAACGTTGTTGATTTATATGTGGATTATTTGTGTAATACTTTACCTAGCGATTTAGAAGGTCTTCGCGTATTGCTAGATTGTGCCAACGGCGCATCATCCAAAGTTGCTCCTCTAGTGCTTAGAAAATTAGGAGCCGAAATAGAAGTTATTCACAATAAGCCTAATGGTTTAAACATTAACCAAAAATGCGGATCCACTCATATGGGTGATCTTAGCCGACAAGTTGTTGGCAGAAAAATGCAAGTTGGAATTGCCTTTGATGGCGACGCAGATAGATGCCTAGCTGTAGATGAAAATGGTCATATTGTTGATGGCGATCAAATTATGAGTATTGTTGGCTTGGACATGAAAAATGATGACAAATTAGTCAATGACACTATTGTTGCCACCGTTATGAGCAACCTCGGCTTTAAAATTATGTGCGATGAAAATAATATTAATCTTGAATGCACCCAAGTTGGCGACAGATACGTACTTGAAAATATGCTACAAAATCATTATAATCTTGGCGGAGAGCAATCTGGGCACGTAATTTTTCTCGACTATAATACGACTGGCGATGGTCTTCTTACTGCAATTCAATTGCTCTATGTTATTAAGAAAACAGGCAAAACACTCTCAGACCTTGCTTCTGTTATGAAATTATATCCACAAGTTCTTAAAAATGCCAAAGTTACTAATCAAAAAAAATATTTCTATAAGAAAGACGCAGATATTCAAGAACTTATTAAACAAGCTGAAAATGAGTTTTGTGGCAAAGGTCGAGTCCTTATTCGCCCTTCTGGTACAGAACCTCTTGTACGTGTGATGATCGAAGGCGAAGATCAATCTACCATAAATGCTTGGGCAGATAAAATTTCCCAGCTTATAGAAGACAAATTAAATTAAGTAGTTATTACTGCAGCAGATAGATTTATGACTCCCAAGCTTTGTAAGATCTGGTTTTGGAGTCTTTTTTTATGTATTATCAAATTTAATATAAGATTGGAGAAACTATGAATAGAGGTCTGTTTATTGCTATAGAAGGCGGAGAAGGCTCCGGCAAAACCACTCTTTGCTCCTTATTAAAAACACATTTTGAAGCTGATAACATCCCCGTTATTGCAACTCGAGAACCCGGCGGAATCGAAAGTGCCGAATCTATTAGAGACAATATTTTTCAATTTGACTTAGATGCCAAAACCGATTTACTATTATATTTAGCAGCTCGTCGAGAACACCTGATACATACAATTTTGCCTGCTCTTAATGCCGGAAAGTTAGTTCTTAGTGATCGATTCTATCTCAGCACTCTTGCGTATCAAGGTTATGCTAGCAATTTGGATATAGATATTATTCAAAAATTTAATAATTTCGTTTGCGATGATATTCTTCCCGATTTAAATATTATTATCGACTTGCCCCCAAATATTGGGCTTAGTAGAAAAGGCGTAGATATAAATCGATTCGATTTAAAAGGATTAGACTTTCATACCAAAGTATATGAAGGCTATCTGCAACTATCCGCATCCATCAAGAATGTATATCTCATTGACGGAACATCTTCATTAACATCACTCGAACATCAAATTTATTCCTTAATTAAATCAAAAATGTAACATAAAAAATAGAGATACGGCTTAATTGCGGTATCTCTTTCTTATTTGTCAAATCACAATATACTTAACTGGTGTTGCATTTAGATTCAGCTTCTTGATTTTATCTGCAAATTCATTTTGTATCAAATTTCGAATCGTTGCTCCAACTTTTCCAGCTTTTTCTATTGTCAATTTAGCATCATTGCAAGCATCAATAGAAGTAAATATCTTACCTGGTGGATAGTTTATAATAACTTTTTTAATGTCATCTGAAAAGCCTGGTGTTACTGCTTCATGCGCTTCTGCAACTACTCGATACTGAGCCTGTCCATGACTATTCTTTTCGATACGCTCTATATGCTCCGAACAATGAGTTTTAATATATTTCCACACAGCTTTTCCAAACTGTCCTCCTTGCCCTAATTCTAACGTACGTTCAGAATCTTGACACACATCCGCAGATGTAAATACTTTTCCTAATTCATATCCATTAATCACTTGCTTTTCTATCTCTGTAATATTCATAATCGACCCTCTCTTGGCTGTCGGAGAGAAAATTCTCCTCACATATAATGTTTTTTATAATTATTTAGTAAGGTTTAACAATAATTCGCAGTTCCTCATCAAAAATTCCTTCATTGCATCTGGAGATAATGATTGATTTGAAATAAGTGCTAAATCATATAAATGCTTACAAATTAGATCCTTTGTTGTTGCATCTACAGAATCGTTTGTCAAATTTTTAATCAGCGTATGGTTTTGGTTTAATACTAATGTCATATCAGAAGCCGGTAGATTATCAGTTGGCATTCCATACATTTTCATCATTTCTTGCATACGTCTTCCTTCTTCAGAAACCAAAATCATAGACGGAGTTGTATCGCTATTTAAGTTTTCAATAGAAACTTTAATATCATCTTGGTTCAATGCTACTTTAAACAAACTAGCAATTTCACCTTCATTAGTTTTGTCTGCTTCTCCTTCTCCTAACGCTCCAGAAACATCCGAATCAATACGCATAAACTTCAGTGACGGATTTCTTGATTCTATATGTGAAATAAATGATGCGTCAATCGGATGCGGCAAATATATCGCATGCAAGTTATTTTCTTTAAATAATTCAATATATTGGGATTGCTTTTCTTTATCTGAAACATAGAAAATTTTATCCTGTGGTTCATCAGCTTTTTGGTCTTTGGCATCTGGAAGATCATGCCCTAAATACTCTGCCATAGTTACGTGCTCATCATCAAGTGTTTTAAACAAAATGTAGTCATTAATTTTGTCCGAAAATTTTTGATCTCTTAAGCAACCATATTTGATGAATGGGGAAATATCATCCCAAAACTTTTTATATTTTTCGTTCTCTTTTTTATAAAGCGAAATAAGTTTATCTGCTACTTTTTTAGTGATATAATCAGAGATTTTCTTTACAAATCCATCATTTTGCAGAAAGCTTCTCGATACATTAAGAGGCAAATCTGGGCAATCTAACACACCTTTTAATAGCAACAAAAATTCCGGAATCACTTCTTTTATATTATCTGCTACAAAAACCTGATTATTGTAAAGTTTAATCTTTCCTTCTGCTATTTCAAAATCATTTTGTAGCTTTGGAAAATACAAAATTCCCTTAAGCTTAAATGGATAATCCATATTTAGATGAATCCAAAATAGAGGCTCATGGTAATCCGAAAAAGTTTTTCTATAAAAGTCTTTATATTGATCATCAGTACATTCTGCCGGCGGTAATGTATATAACGGATTTATATCATTGATAGGCTTTGCTTGCGCTTCATCAACTTCTTCTGTATCAATATCTTCTACATCGGCTTCTTCAGTTTTTTCAGTTTCTTCAGTTTTTTTATTTGCATCCACCATATAGATAGGAATAGACATAAATGAGCAATACTTTTCTACTATCTTAGATAGATGATAGAATCCCAAAAATTCCCTGCTCTCTTCTGCTATATGCAATATTATATCTGTTCCTCTTGTCGTTCTAGTTCCCTCTTCTAATTCGAAGGTAGTCCCTCCATCACAAGTCCATAAAAGTGACTCGCCACCTTCATATGAAAGCGTATTGATTTGTACCTGAGATGATACCATAAATGCCGAATAAAATCCTAGTCCAAAATGTCCAATAATCTGATCATCGTCCATTTTATCTTTATACTTACTCAAAAAGTCTTCTGCTCCTGAAAAAGCAATTTGATTAATATATTTTTCAATTTCTTCCTCTGTTAAACCTATACCATTATCAGATATCGTAATGGTTGATGCTTCTTTATCAACAGTCACAGTGATTTTAAAAGGCTCGTTTAAATTGTCTGCCGCTTCTCCAATATCGCAAAGTTTTTTAAATTTGAGAATAGCATCTGCAGCATTAGAAATAAGCTCTCTCACAAAAATATCGTGGTCTGAATATAACCACTTTTTAATTATAGGAAAAATGTTTTCACTATGAATTGATAAATTACCTGTTTTAGACATAAAATCTGTCATCCTTTCACTAATAAAAATTTTGTCACCTAAATATTACTAATTTACATATAATTTGTCAATATCTAATTTGCGAAAACATGAAAATTTCCAAAATTTACTGTAATATTCTATCGTCAAATGGGAACATTACTACTATAAATATCGAGTTAATAATTAGACGGCAAGGGAGAGTTATATGAAAAATAAATCATTGGAATCTATGAAACAAGAAATAGCGGCGGATCTAGGTATTTCACTAGCACAAAGGTATAACAGCAATGCTCGTCCATCTGGTAAAATCGGCGGCGACATGGTTAGACGCATGATCAAAGCTCAAGAACAGCAAATGAARGATCAATAATACAGGCGCCTCGGTCTTCGAGGTCGCTTTTTTACTTAATAAAATTATATTGCAATAAAGATCTTTCTATTTTTGCATCCCACTCAATTTCTGCGCTCTTATCCATTGTAAATATTTTGGGGCTCCAAGCCGAGGTTAAAATAAAAGCTTTATTTTCATACATAATATTTAAAAYAAATGACTTTGCATCTGTTGAAATTTGCTCTGTTTTCTCTTTTGTTGTCAAAAAAATAATTTCGAGATACTGCACTTCATCAGTTTGAGAAAATAGATGAATTATCTTATTTCGCAAAAATTTCCACGACATAAATGGTGCGGCAGGAACGTTATCGTTTACATGAAAATTTTTATGAAGAGTTCCATCAATTTTATATTTTATATCAGTATATAATGTTATCTCTTGCGTTAAAAACGAATCAAAAAGCGAATTTTTAAATAATGTATCCATAAATTTATCATTTTCTACTATTAAAAATTGCTTCATATAACCCTCCTTTTAGCCATTTTGACGTTTCTGATGCAAAATTTACATTTTATGCCAATTCATCACTTTTCTTTTTCATAGTATATCTATCACTCATAACTTCTTCAAGGCCTTATTTTAAGAAATAAAAATCTACCCCCTTGATTAAATCAATAAAATCAATAAAATAGTAAATAGTAGAAGTTTTCAAAGACATATAATTTAAAAATTTTTAGGAGGTAATTATGTCAGGACACTCAAAGTTTGCAAACATAAAACATCGTAAAGCCAAAAATGATGCGCAGAAAGGTAAAATTTTCACCAAGCTAGGTCGAGAAATTGCTGTTGCTGTTAAAAGTGGTGGCTCTGATCCTAATACTAACAATAGACTAAAAGACATTATTGCCAAAGCAAAATCTAATAATATGCCTAATGATACAATAGCTCGAAGCATTAAAAAAGCTGAAGGTGATGCAGATGGCGTAAATTACGAATATATCACATATGAAGGGTATGGTCCCAATGGTATCGCGGTTATCGTCGAAACACTTACCGATAACAAAAATCGTACCGCTGCCAATGTACGTGCCGCATTTTCAAAAGGCAATGGCAATATGGGTACCTCTGGATGCGTATCATTTATGTTCGAAGAAAAAGGCGAAATTATTATCGAAAAAGAAGATACCAACATAGACGAAGATGATCTCATGATGCTAAGCCTCGAAGCTGGGGCAGACGACTTTGCCGCTGAATATGAGGGCTATGTTATCACTACTTCTAAGGATGCTTTTGCTGATGTGTATAAAGCCATAGAAGATGCCGGCATAAAAATTTCTAGCGGTCAAGTTACTATGCTTCCTACCACCAATGCAGAAATTGCTGATGATAATATTAAAGCTTTCACCAAATTGCTAGACTTACTAGAATCTGATGATGATGTCCAAGAAGTCTACCACAATTGTAGCAATTTTGATGAATAAAAAATAGCCCCTTCTCTGTTTAGGATAGGGGCATAAAATTTTACTTATTTTCCATCAAAACGAAATTTTCTTTTTTTATGCTTAGTCATTATAAATAAAATGCTTATACCTACAACGGCAACTACAATAAAATCTACATTAAATATAGATGTACTCTTAGACTCATTTGGCTCACTATACAGGCTCGTTGCTGGTTTAAAATTAATTTTGGAAATAATAAGTTCACTAGATTCTAGTTTTTTTCCATTATGCATATAGGTGATTGTTCCAACAGTATCTCCTTCTTTAGCACCTAATCGCAAATTTTCTTCTAGATCCATTATTACTTCCAAGTCTTTTTTATATACATTTGAACGAACTACTATACTTATTTTATCCTTAGTAGAAATCTCACACGTTGCAACTTCAAACAATTTTCCACTTTGAATAGAATATAGCGGAGCTACTGTAATCACTTCATTGGGTGTATTCAAATTTAATGCTGTATAAGATTTAAATCCATAGTCCAATAGCGCATTGGTATCGTTATAATAGTTTTGAAGATGACCTTTCATTATCACCACTATTAGTTCAACTTCACCTCGTTTTCCCACGGTTACAAGCGTATTACCAGCTGGTGTTGTATAACCTGTTTTTCCCAAAATTACATCTTCACGATATCGCTGGCTATCTCTAATAGGATTCATAAGAGCATGACTTTGCGATAGATAAATCGTCTTATTTGACAAATTAGTCGACGGAATCTGATATGTTGGGGTATCCATAATTTCTCTTAAGTATTCATCATTATAAATCGCTTTTGTTATCAATGCCATATCGTAGGGAGTTGTATAATGTTTTGAATTATGCAGTCCATGAGGATTTGCAAAGTTTGTTGCTGTTGCGCCAAAGTCGTGCGCTGTTTTTGTCATTAGCTGCGCAAAATTTTCTGTCGTTCCAGAAACCGCTTCTCCTAATGCATTTGCAACGTCATTTGCCGAGTCTAATAATAAAGCATGTAATGCCTGATCAACTAACAATTTTTCTCCTTCACGCATTCCTATTCGACTACTATCCGAATCTATACTCGTTACTGCGTGATTCGAAAACGTTATATAGTCATTAGGATTTAGATGTTGGATTGCCAAGTAAGCTGTCATCAATTTTGTTATACTTGCTGGATAGTATCTGTTATACGCATTTTTCTCATAAAGAATGGTTCCTGTTTTGGCATCCATTAGAATTGCCGCTTCTGCATTTATCTTTGGAACTTCTTGTGCAATACAAATTTTGGGGAATATTAGTAAAAATACACATAACATTATTTTTATAAGTTGTTTATTCATCAATTTGATCTCCTTTTCTCTTTAGAATGATGTGAGCCATAGTTAGTATAACATAAAATATCACCGTGCAATATACGCGTCCAAAAATTTATTTAAACATTTTTAAAAAAAAGTGAAAAAATACTTTACAAAATGTACCTTTTTGTACTATCCTAATATAATTAAAAAATAATTTGAAATATTTTGCTAGAGCCTGACTATTTTTCAAAAAAAATGTTAACACTTTAATACGAGGTGATTTATGAAAGAAAAATACAAAGGAATAGCTTTATTTGCGGGTCTTGCGGGTTGTATCTCTGGTTTCGCATTATATAATAATAACGATGATCAGATCATTATGCCCTCGCAACATGAAACCGCAATTTCTATGCTACATGAGATTGATCAAATGAAAACTATCGATACTAATCAGACTCATGCTACAAATATTTCAACCACACCACCAGCGCCATCAATAATACCTATTCATATCGATGGAGAAGTAATTAATCCTGGTGTTTATAATATCGCTGAAGGCGAGCTAATCAATGACCTTGTTGTCATGGCTGGTGGTTTAACCAATGATGCCGATCTAGCAACTATCAATCTTGCTGCGACGGTTACTACAAACTCTAAGGTATATATTCCAGCGTTTGATGATGAAGTACCTGTTATGACTCAGGCTACCATTTCTTCTATTGCTTCTCAATCAGACGATGGCTTAATACACATAAATACTGCAACGCTAGCTGAGCTCGATTCGCTCCCTGGAATTGGTCCTGTTAAAGCAACTTCTATTCTCAGCTATATAGAACAAAACGGAGAATTTACAGATATCAACGAGATTTTAGATGTGTCAGGGATCGGAGATGCCACTCTCGATAATATCAAAGATTTAATAACAATTAATTAGGAGGAAATTATGAAAATCAAGGCTTTAGTAGTAGATGATGAGAAACTAATTGTGAAAGGAATTGTCTTTAGTTTATCACAAGAGGGTTGGGATGTTGATAGCGCCTACGACGGTGCCGAAGCTATAAATGCAATCAAAAGCGAAAACTATGATGTTGTCATTTTAGATGTCATGTTACCTGAATATACTGGGCTCGAAGTATGCCAAATCGTTAGAGAGTTTTCTAATGTTCCAATTATTATGCTCACTGCAAAAGGCGATGATATGGATAAAATTATGGGCCTTGAATATGGTGCAGATGATTATATTACCAAGCCTTTTAACGTTTTAGAACTCAAGGCTCGAATTAAAGCAGTTTTACGACGTTCCATTCAAGAAAAAGAAACAGAGAAAAAGACACTAGAAATCGGCGACTTAAGACTCGAATGCAATAGCAAAAGAGTATTTCTAAATAACAACGAAATTAATTTAACCTCAAAAGAATTTGATATGCTAGAACTTTTTGCGACTCACCGCGGCAAAGTCTACAATAGAGAGCAACTGCTTGACTCCATTTGGGGCAAGGGATATCCTGGCGATGTTCGTACAGTTGATGTTCATGTTCGACGTCTTCGCGAAAAAGTAGAGCCAAATCCAGGCCAACCAGAATATATCTATACAAAGTGGGGTGTTGGATATTACTTCAAAGATTAAGTATCCCTGGTTCTATAGTTTAAGGTGGCAGCTGCTATCCTTTTTTGTAGTTGTAAGCGGAGCACCCCTTATGCTGTTTTCTCTGCTTGCACACAATAGAATCGAAACCTATTTTCTAAGCAATAGTCAAAAGGAATGGATACGTGAAGCAAATCTGGTTGCTAGTCAAATTGTTGAAAATAGCACCTACCTTCAAAAAGGAGAAGACTATTCTAACTTTATGTCGCAGATTTCACAAATAGGCAATGAGCTTAGTACTTCTGTTAGAGTTGTTGTTATTGATAAAAATGGATATTTAGTAGCTGATTCCAGTAGAATTGATATAAATTCAATGCTTATATCCAACCAGGTATTAAACGCTTTAAATAAAAGAGATAGTGCCGAAAGAATTCTTAAAGATGGCAAATATATCATGAGTACCGCTGTCGCTATTAGAGATTTAGAAAACACAAACAACATATTAGGTGTAGTCTTGCTTTCGGTCAATATCGATGATGTATATCTATTATTGGAAGAAGTTTCCACTCAAATATATGTATTATCTCTATTTACCAGCGTTTTGACCGGGTTACTTAGCTTTTTTGTATCGGCATTTTTYACTAGACCCATCAAAGAGCTTATGTCTTCTGTCGAAGAAGTTACAAATGGGCGCATGGACGAAAAAATTATTATTAAGGGTCGTTCTGAAATGGCCGAATTAGCAAAGGCATTCAATTTAATGACAGCTAAGCTTCAACGCGTAGATGAAACTCGCCAAGATTTTGTCTCCAATGTTTCACACGAATTAAAAACTCCTCTTGCATCTATAAAAGTACTAAGTGATTCTCTTATAAATGACAAGAATACTCCAATAGAAATGTATCAAGAGTTTTTTCTCGACATAAATCACGAAGTAGATAGATTAAATACTATCATCAATGATTTGTTGTCTCTTGTAAAATTAGATAGCAATAAACTACACCTAAATTTGGAAGAAACAAATTTAAACCAACTAACCAATGCCATATTAAAACGCTTGGCTCCACTTGCAACTCAAAAAGCAATTTCTCTTGTATATGAAAGCGAGCGCGATATCAAAATTGAGGTTGATCCTCTCAAACTTACACTTGCTATATCTAATTTAATCGAAAATGGCATCAAATATACTCCAGAACATGGAGAAGTTAGTGTTATCATTAAAGAAGACTCTAATAACGCATATATAATTGTACAAGATACAGGCATTGGTATCGCCAATGATGAGCTACCTAAAATATTTGAACGATTCTACAGAACTGACAAAACACGTAATCGCGAAACCGGAGGCACCGGACTTGGCCTTTCTATCACTTACAGAACTGTTATTATGCATAAAGGATCTATCAATGTTACAAGCGAAGAAGGGAAAGGTTCTAAATTTATTGTGCAACTCCCTCTAATGCAATCTAAGTAGAAAAGGGAGACAATTATGAAAAAATATTTTTTGCTTTTATGTTTGTCAGTTATATTTGCTATACTTTCTGGATGTTCATTAGTTAAAACTCACGAATTCAATCCAAATCAGTATCATTTATATCACTTTGATTCTGCTAAAAACAAATTAGTGACAACTAACATCATTCTCAGTGATCAGTTTAATCGCGATGAAATTGTTTATTCGATCACAGAAGCCTTATACCGCAAAATTGATCGCACTTATCAGTCCAACATTTCATCAATACCGACTGTAATTACTATTAATAATGGTATTGCACAGCTTGATTTTGCAGAATCATTTAACAGTTTGAGTACCCAAAATCAGATGCTCGCCAGAGTTGCACTTATCTATACACTCACCGATTTAAACTTTATTTCTGGGCTCACTATGACTATTGCAGACGAACCGATCACCACCGCTAACGGTGTCCYTATAGGTGTTATGAATAGATCCAATATTATTTTAAACACTATGGACCCAAATCCACCCACCAATTATCAAACTTTAAAATTATACTTTCTCGATGAAGATAAAGAAAAGCTAGTTCTCGAAAGACGAGGGGTAGAAGTCAATAAAGATGTTCCAATAGAAAAGTATATTCTCGAAGAATTGATCAAAGGTCCTACAGCAAACAATTTRCTMCCCACTCTGCCTTCTAATACRATTATAAATTATATCGTTACCAAAGACGGAGTATGTCAGGTAGATTTATCTAGCAATCACTTCAAAGAAATTATTGCTCAAGATGGTGAACAAATGATGGTTGATTCTATTGTAAATTCATTAACAGAAGTTTATTATATCGAAAAAGTCGGATTGCTAATAGATGGCAAGCGCGAGGTTGAYGCTTTGGGGCGCATCGATTTAAATTTATTATTTGGAAGGAATGAAAGTGTAATTGCTAACTAAAGAGAGAGTATTAGCTCGTAGCTTGCTATATATCATAGCAGGAATACTATTCGGGATGGTATACACAGATGTATATATCCCTTTTTTTATTTGCCTATTATTTTGTGGCGGATATTATTTTATTACCAAAAATATCAGCGTTTTTGTATACGGAATTATATTTACAATTGCATTTATGTTTACATTCAATCATCCGTTGTCCAAAATGCAACTATTTTGGCAAAATTATCCATCAGCAACCGTACAAGGTACCATTACAGAAGTGCGCCAGACTTCTTACTCAACTGTTTTAACTATCGATTCTGTAATTTTGGTATCAGAAAACGGCTCTACTGAATTTGTAAATGGAAAACTCGATCTTACGTTACCTGATCCTCTGGCGGCTACTGAATTTTCTAAATACGATATCATTTATTGCAAGATCACTATAGATCCCCCCACTACTACTTTCAATCCAGCAGACTTTGTGTACTCCCAATATCTCAAAAGCGAGGGCATTGTTGCAACAGCCGAACTTGACAATATCATCAATTACCAGAAACAGACTCCTTTTATCGAAAAAGTTCAAACCGCTTGCGACGATCATATTGCTACCATTTTTGCAGATGATACAACTGGCATAATTAAGGCTCTCATTTTGGGAGATAAATC
The DNA here is from genome assembly GCF_000171335.1 of Candidatus Epulonipiscium viviparus. GTDB lineage: Bacteria > Bacillota > Clostridia > Lachnospirales > Cellulosilyticaceae > Epulonipiscioides > Epulonipiscioides viviparus. The sequence goes on along the minus strand of NZ_ABEQ01000017.3, from coordinate 3,995 downwards.
TTCGCTAGATGACTCCATTTATGCCGATTTTCAAAACTTAGGAATTTCTCATATTCTTGTAATTTCTGGTTTTCACTTGGGAGCTATATATCTAATAGCCAAAACGATCGCTTCTTATATTTGCCCCAACTATTACGCGCGACTTGTTGCTGCCTTGCTCTTCATCTGGAGTTATTGCTTAATAGCAGATTTTACCGTTTCTATTACGCGAGCTGCAACACTAATTACCGTCACTATCATTGCGTTTATGATCCGCGAAGAAAGCGATTTTTTTACCAGCCTGGCTTTGGCTGCCATAATAATTTTGATTGACAATCCATTTGCTCTTACTTCCGCCAGCTTTCTTCTATCCTTTGCCACAGTTACGGTAATCGGAGTATATAATATCGTATCCGAGCACTACCTAGATCAAAATGATTTGTACACATTAAAGTATAAATCACTGATATTCAGTGCCTCAATYACACTTGGTATTGCTCCAATTATTATATATTTATTCTACCAAACATCGCTTGCCGGAATTATATTAAACTTAGCGCTTATTCCAGTATTTAGCATTATCATTTACGCTACGCTATTTACTCTTGCAGTCGGCATGGTAAGCATCAATATTGCCCAGTATCTGGCAAACTTCATAATTTTTACTCTTGAGTCGATATCTGCATTGCTTGAGTTTGTGTCAGAATATTTTGCTTTTGCGATGGTCACTCTTGGCAAAATTCCAGTTTATGCGGTGGTCATATGCTATGCCGTGATCGGAACTGCCGTTGTTGCCTATATTTATCAAAAGGACAAACTACTAAAAATATCAATTGCATTTGGAGTATGTACTGCTACCATTGCCTTCGGATGCGGGTTTATTCCTTCTACCAATTTTGAGCTAACGCAACTATACGTTGGTCAGGGAGATTGTACAATCATTCAAACTTCCAAAGACAAAATCATATTGGTCGATGCCGGCCCTCCCTCTGCAAAAACTAAAGTTATAAATCACATCAAGTATCTTGGCAACAATAACGTAGAATTGGCAATCGTAACGCACTCCGATAGCGACCATATTGGCGGAGTTATCGAACTTTTCAAAGCCGGAATGGATATAGATATTCTTATGTTACCTTATACAGAGACAGCAGATGCTCTCACAACCGAAGCACTTACATTGGCAGCCGACAACGACACCACTGTCATCTATGCTTCCTCAGATTCTGCATTCACAATCGACAACATTGCCTTTAACATAATATCGCCTCACAAAACCGTATCTTATGAAAATCTTAACGAAGCATCGATGGTTTTTACTATACAATACAAAGACTTTACCATGCTTTTTACCGGAGATATTGGACACCCTACCGAAATGCTATTGCTAGACAAACTTACTGATGTTGATGTACTTAAAGTTGGTCATCATGGCTCCAAAAATTCTAGTTCTGCAGCATTTATTGCACAATGCAGCCCTGAAATTGCATTCATAAGTAGTGGAAAAAATAACCTGTATCAACATCCTCATTCTGATACACTTGATACTCTCGATGCCGCCAATGTAACAGTTTTTAGAACCGATTTACAAGGTGCGATCACCATCGATTCAGATTTCAACATCACAACACATCTAGCAAATTAAGGAGACACAATGAACGAATGTTATTTAATTTATGGCAATGAAGAATATCTAAAAACTCAACAAATTCAAAAACTCAAGGCTGCCACAGTTTCTGATAATGATGTTATGAACTTCGTAACATTTGCGGGACCAACTTGCAATGTCGAAACTATTATAGATGAAGGGGAAACTCTACCGTTTTTCAATGCCAAAAAATTTATTTTAATTAAAGAGAGCGGGTTATTTGCACCTGGTCGAAAAGATGCCTCAGATAGACTTTCCGACTGGCTCAAAATTTTTCCCGATTATATATGTATGGTCTTTTCAGAAACTCAGGTCGACAAACGCAACAAACTATACAAAACACTTATTACTGTCGGCTCTGCACAAGAATTTGACTTTGTAACCGAAGCTCAAATGTTGAGCATTATTAATAAAGAGTTTCATAATCCTCCAATAGAAAAAAATGTATTTTCGTACTTTATATCCAGAATGCCAAAAAATGTAGGCTACACTCTTTTGGAGTTTGAAAAACTTCTAGCATATTGCTGTCATTCTCCTATTACGATCGCCGCCATCGACAAAATATGTACCATAACTCTCGAGCAAAAAATATTCGATTTGTTTACGAAGATCGCCCAACAAGATTCTACTTCTGCAATAGCGCTATATCACCACCTTGTTGCGCAAAAGGAATCCCCCATCGCGATGCTTGCTTTGATTGCAACTAATTATAGAAATATATTCCAAATAAAAGATTTAGCACGGCTTAAACATACTCCTTACCAAATTTCTCACCAACTCGGGCTTCCGATCTACGTGGTAAACGAGATGCTTGCTGTCGGCAAAGTCTATAGATACCAAGAGATTAAGGATGCTCTCAAGGCTTGCCTTACTGTTGATCGCAACGTTAAAACTGGCCTAGATGAACAGATTAGAGGGGTAGAGTTGCTAATTATCGCCCTATGTATTAAAAAACCTCTTGCTGCACAAACTATTTAAAATACTATTTTAGGAGGGAATTTGCATGGGAAAAGTTGATGATTTGAAACACCTATACGAAGAGGGCTATCGTTGCATTTACAAAGAGAAAAACGATGGGCTAACTTTACATTTAAAAGATTTTCAAAATGAAAAAATTGATACTATTTCATCTCACGAAAACACCGAAATGAATGAAATGGAATCATTTCTTAATAGCGTAGAGTTTGAACAAAATACAAAAGGATACGATATTATCTGTACTGACTCTGCTGAATAAACTCCTGCAACTGCGGTCATCATAACTGCAGTTGCAATCACGCACATCCCCTACTCCAAATTATCTATTTTAGGAATATGCAAATACTTTCTAACCACAAATAATATCGCTACTGCCATAATAATAAACAGATTTTCCATTGGCGATGGGTGATCTACTACCAACTGCCTTGCCAATGCCAGCAACAATATGTCAACCACCGAATCCACCGTATGGCTGGTTATTACTTTAATAACTTCTATTCCTATCACAATATAGCAAACATTATTTATCCATTCTATAATGTAATCCGGACACGAAAACAATTCATTTATACTTGTACTAATTATCATCCCCGTTCCACTTATCACGCATGCCACCAACACTGCCGCCCCCAGAAGCAATTCTGCCACCGCAATTACATCAAACACTTTGTGATAAATTTTATTCCTCATATTTTATTCCCCCCACTAAATACGTGACTAAATACGTGATATATTTTTATCTCTCAATTCCCATGCTATTCTCGCACTCTCTTCTATTTCTTCTATTTTATAAAATGCATCCATCATATTTTCTCCTGCAACCAAAACTCCATGATTGCTTAGCAAAAATCCATCGCTCGCTGCAACATTAGCTTCTATTAAGCTAAATAGCTCTGCACTTCCTGGCACTGCATATGGCACGATTCCAACTGTTCCCACTTTCATTTTCAAATATGGCGTATAGCTCGGAATACAATCTACCTTATTTTCATGGTTTAAACATGACCACAACGTCGCATACAAACTATGTGTATGAATCACCGCCGCGACATCTTTATGCTTATACAAAATTTGATGCATCGGAAATTCCTTACTAGGTTCCAGCATCGAGCGCACCACTCCTTCCATAGTCACTTCTGCAAAGCTTTTTCTTGTCAACTTTCCAAAACAAGCATCACTTCCAGTAATGTAGATCGTATCTTCGTATTTAAAACTAAGATTTGCCGCAGACCCCACCACCTTGCCTCGATCAAACAAACTCTTAGCAATCCATATTACTTCATCGAATATATCGTCTAATTTAATATTTTTTTCCACACTTTTTCGAAAGTTTTCTACATATTCTTGCAAATGCTTACACGAAGCTTTCACTTGTTCTACATCAGTA
>NZ_ABEQ01000018.3 GCF_000171335.1 Candidatus Epulonipiscium viviparus | reverse complement strand
GTCTTCAAAATCAGCAGGCAATAAAATGAAAAGCCTGATTGGTGCACTTACTAATAATCGCATCTTAGGTGTTCTGGTTGGTGCATTAGTCACTGCAGTGGTTCAAAGCTCTTCTGCTACAACTGTTATGATAGTCGGTTTTGTTAATGCGGGGCTTATGTCACTTACACAGGCAGTCGGCGTAATTATGGGCGCGAATATTGGTACTACAGTAACTGCTTGGATTGTCTCGCTTGGCGAATGGGTAGATTTTCTATCTCCATCGACAATTGCGCCTTTACTCGTTGCAATCGGTGTTACTATCAGTATGATAACTAAGGATCAAAAAATCAAATACATCGCCCAAATTGTTTTTGGATTTGGTGCACTCTTTATGGGTCTAGATATGATGAGTGGAGCAGTAAAACCGCTTCGTGAACTTCAAGAAATCAAAGATTTATTCATTACTCTCGGCTCAAATCCTATTCTAGGAATACTTACTGGAGCACTTGTAACAGCAGTGATTCAGAGCTCTTCAGCCTCAGTTGGAATACTTCAAGCACTCGCTATTGCGGCACTCGTACCTTGGAATACTGCAATTTACATTATATTAGGCCAAAACATAGGAACTACAATTACCGCGATGCTATCAAGTATTGGTGCTAACACTAATGCCAAAAGAGCTGCCGTAATCCACCTCTTATTTAACATAATCGGATCTATACTCTTCGGTATAATAGCTATAGTAGCTTTCCAATTCATAACTCCTGCTCTAGGTCAAACCTTAATCTCAACAACTGAAATTAGTATCGTTCATAGTGTGTTCAACATTTTAAATACATTGTTATTATTCCCATTTGCAGCGTTGCTCGTAAAACTTGCTACCAAAATTGTTCCGGATTCTGTTACCGATTTTGAAGCTACTCCAGAGATCAACATCCATCTTGATACCAGAATTTTAGAAACTCCATCATTTGCAGTAGAAAGTACAGCAAAAGAGGTTTATGCATTCGGTAAAATAGCTCGAACTAACTTACAACATGCCTTTGCGGCAATTCTCACTGGCGACGAAGAGAAAGCAACACATGTTATAGAAGTCGAGAAAAAAATCAATGCTATGCAACACGAACTCAATCAATATCTCGTAAAGCTATCAAATGCTGCGTTATCTATCGACGAAACCGATACTGTAAATAAGCTATTCCACAATGTTAGCGATATCGAACGCGTTGGCGACCATGCCGAAAATATAGCAGAACTTACGCTAAGTCTTATTAAATCTAATGCAACCTTCTCTGCAAGTGCCGCGGAAGAACTTGTTTCGATGACGGATCTTGTTTTGGAGACCTACTCTACTGCGTTAAAAGCATTTACAACTAACAATGTCGAGCTCGCAAAAACAGTTTATGAATTTGAGGATCAGGTTGACAAAATGGAAATTCGTTTTAGAAAAAGACACATCAAAAGACTTTCGGAGGAAAAATGTAATCCTTTAGCAGGTATAGTATTTATCGATGTGCTATCAAATTTAGAAAGAATATCAGATCACTCTACTAACCTTGTCGATTCTATACTTGACCAAGATTTTGTAGACGACGAATTATAATAAAAAGAGGAGCATGCTAAAACATGCTCCTTTTATTTTGGCAAGATTATAGTAAATTTTGCGCCGCCGTCGTTGTCTGCAAAGATTTTGCCTCCCAGCGCTTCTGCTGCAGTCTTTGCAATAGAAAGACCTAACCCAAAATTCCCATCATTCCCTTTAACAAATCTCTCAAATACATCTACTCCTTCTATTATCCCATCGCCATCATCTTTTATTATTATTATCGCCTCGTTGGCAATGGTTGTTAGCGATACCTCTATAGCTGCCTTYGCATATCTTAGAGCATTAGACAGAATATTGCCAATGGCTCCATTAAGCAGCTCGCTGTTGCCATTTACAAAAACTCCCTCTGCGGCATCTACCGCCAATGTTATTCCGCTTTGCTCTGCCAATACTTCGTATTCTGTCCCCATCTCTTCTATAAACATGCTTAAACTCAATTTTTCAAATTTTTCATTTTCTTTAAAATTTTCTGCCCTTGCAAGCATCAGTAGGCTGTTCACCAAATTGGAAAGCTTTGTTACTTGCTTCGAAATCAACTTTACTGTCGCCGCGGTATCCGTAAATATGCCCATTTCTAGGCCGTCCGAATATCCTTGAATACTCATCAGAGGTGTCCGAATTTGATGCGAGGCATTCTGMAGAAACATCTTTTGCGACTTTTGGAAATCATAAATTCGTTTATTTAGTAAATTGATTTCACTCGTRAGCTTAAAAAGTTCCACCGAATCTGCTGGCACATCTATTTCTATAATCTCTGTCGGATTCATATGTTCAACCATCGCAGTAATCTTCTCAATCGGCGTTGCTATCGATCTTGCCACCTTTTGAATAATTAGTACTGCAATGAATATTACCAAACTTGATACTAGCACCAAAAGTATATTTACAACAGCCACAAAATCATCTATCATTAGTCCTTTCGTTATGTAAATGATCTTTTCGGCATCTGATATAATATCTGACCTAACCTCCATAACATAATATCGCTCACCGTTTATCCTAAAAATTCCCATTTCATCTGCTGCTACGTTGTCTAATGTCGTATATGCAGCGGTTGCTATTTGTGGCGTGACGAAGTTGTTTGGCGCCCCCGTAAATCTAGCAAACTTTTTGTCTACATTGTAGATCACTAGCTCGATTTTTCCCATAGATGGCCCCGTCTTTAGCAACTTCATAAAATCTGGCATCGACACCTTGGTCGATTCTAAATTTTCGGCAACTTTTTGTACRGTATATGTTAAATCCTCTTTTGCTTTAATAGTTTTATACTGAAATACGATCGCATTAAATAGTACAAAAATTGTTCCGGGTATTAATATTGCCATTAGGATATATGCTCTGGCAATTTTTTCTCTCATTGTACGCATCGTCATTCCTCCAATTTTAGCTTAAATCCATATCCCCACACAGATATAACGCGCACAGTTGTATTGGCTAGCTTTTTTCGCAACCTCTTGAGCACATCGTCGCATACTTTGGTATCGTTACTAAACTCACTGTCCCACACATTTTTTAGCAACTCTTCTCGCGATACGGCTCTGCTTTGGTTTGCAAACATATAGCTTAGCAATGCAAATTCGGTTGGGGTAAGAGCAAATGCCTCTCCATTGCAAAARCTTTCTTTAAACGATGTATTCAATTTGATGTCGCCATATGTTAATTCATCAGCATTGTTACTTTGATTGCTACTTTGCAGACTCATTCTTCGAAATATTGCCCCCACGCGAACCACMAGCTCCATAGGTGCGAACGGTTTAATGAGGTAGTCATCTGCCCCCATCGTGATTCCGTTTATTCTATCTATTTCACTATCTTTTGCCGAAACAATTATAATGGGTACATTTGACTTGCTTCTAATTTTATTGCATATCGTCACTCCATCTGTTCCCGGCATCATCACATCCAAAATGACCATATCCGACGGATYCTTCAAAAACTCTGCCAACAGCGCATCGCCAGTCTCAAATACACTCACCGAATATCCGCTATTTTTTAAAAATGAACCAATTATTCCTCTAATATCTTCGTCATCATCTGCTATATAAATTTTCATCAGCAAACCTCCACTTCTACATCAAGACTTTGCAGCATCCTTTTCATTTCTTCGCTATAATCACCTAGCATCACCACATGATGATTTCCCAGCAAATGCTTATGCACAAACTCTCGCAAATTGGCAATCTTGATATTCATTGCTATGCAGTGACCATAGTTTGATGAGCCTTCTATTTCGCCTCTAATTATTATAGCTTTGTCCAAATTTTTTGCCAATTTTAGAACCGTTACTTGCTTTACTTCCGCAACATCAGAAACAAAATGTACTCCTTTATATCCATAAGTATTTAGCGAATAYTTTCCATCTTTAAAAAAATTTATGGGAGCCGTATGATGCCACAAGCTAAATGTATTTTTATTTTTATCCATAGGCCCTAGGTTTCCCATAAACGTTGGCGCCTTTGCTATAAAATCTGCCACTATCTTAAGTATCAAACAGTTTAAATCTCCTTCACATGCTGCGGGAATGCCAGTCATCTCTATGTCATGAATTGGAATACAAGGCGCCACTACACCTTCTGCAAATATTGTACTGCAATCCACCGACGCTGCAGTTGCCCCTGTCTCTGCAATCATCTTCRTCATCGCAATAGACATCGCAGCGGCTTTCTCAAAATCTGCCATTTTCACAACTTCTATTTTCTCAGCACCAGCCCCAAGCCGAATTGCCCTTTTACCAACTTTTTTACTTTCCTCCAAATTTACTTTTGCTATACGTTCTTTTAATTCTACAATCGGTACCTGCTCTATCGCAACGCCAAACTTGTCCACCACTTTTTTAGGATCTGTTTCGCTATCTACAACCGAAGTCGATACCCCACCAAACATCAAAATTTTTGAGTCTTTCAGTTTCTTTTTAATCAGCAACGTATTCAAATACTCAACAGCATCTTCCACATCAAGCGCTATAAATATTTTATCTCGTTGTAGCGAACCCACTCCACCAATAATCGTATGGTTTGGCGTAATCGTCGCAGCAAACACGATCTTATTCACAGCATCTAACATCGTCAGCTTCTGTATCACCTCTTGGCTTTCACCTGCTGCAGTTATTAGCATTGCACATTCTATTGCGTTAACATCAATCTCAGACAAGTCACTGCCTTTGGTTATAACTTTAAATGGCAAAAACTCCACCGTATCTACAGTTTTATGGATCAATTTTTCCAAATTTTCCTTTGCTATATGACTAATTGGTAAGCAGCCCACTGTTTCTATCACACTAATCTTCTCAGAGCTTACTTCGTATGGTTCATATTCACTTTTAACAAACGGATCTCCTTTAACAATAAATACCTGTACAAATAATTTTTCCATAGATACACCCCTTCTTGTAACAAATAATTTTAATATACCATATAACTATGCAATTTTCAACTTTACAAAAAAAAACGACAAAATGGTARCTGTCGCAGCTGCCTTTTCATCGTCTATATAATCTTATTTTGCACGCTTTCTATCTAAAGATGCTTGGTTTATTGCTAAATATTCGCTAAGTCTATTTTTCTCTAGCATTTCCAAATATTCGTTCCATTCTTTGTCATCGTTTGGATCTTTAATTCCTGTTATAAATTCAGAAGTTACTTGATCAATATACAAATTTAAGTTTGTTACGATATCCACTATTGCTCTAGACTCATCGGTTGTAAATGCCAATGGTGGCAATATAGTCGCCGGATCTTGCGCTACTGGCAGATAATCGTTTACTGCAGAGTTATATAGTACATACTCAATATCGTGCTCTGTATTTTCTTTTACAGCATATCGAACTTCATGGCCCGGATGGCTATATATAGGACCCATATTATTCCATCCAAAGTTTTTCGCAGAGTCTGCTGGCGTATTTATATACATCGCCTGCTCGCCAATCAGATTTAGCATTCCTTCTTCTGCCGGAATCAACCGACTATACTCTCCGACCACGCCAAACACATTATACGTTGATCCTTCTGGAGTAAACATGTAGTCAAAATATCTAAGAACTGCCTCTGGATTTGCGCACTTGTTTGTAATGGATAACTTCGCCGAACCGTAACTCACATTATGGGCAGCAGATCTCACGCCTTCTGGTCCTGTTAATGGTGGAAGCGCCTGATATTGTGTCCAACGATCTGTATCTGTTAAATTTGATATTACCGATGCGGAACCGCCTGCCGTTGCTCCCATTATTGCGATCTCTGGATTTGAACCCAATTTTAATAGCTGATCTTTGGTTTGTGAAAATAGCATGGGGTCGATTAGCCCTTCATCGTATAGCTTATGCATATATTTGAGATATTCTCTATACTCATCTGTTGCCTTTACATAATATAGCGATCCATCTGCAGCAATATTAATATATTGACTTGCCGGAGATGTAGGAATAAACGCATTTAACAAGAACGGCATGGGATTTCCATTCCACGCACCCAGCGAACCCGATAATGGTACTTCATCGTTAGGGTCTCCGTTGCCATTGGCATCTTGCTCTTTAAATGCTTTCAAAACTTGATAAAACTCCTCCGTAGTTGTTGGTACTTCTAGATCTAGGTTGTCGAGCCACTCATAATTTAGCCACATTCTGTGAGAGACAAGCGAATGCGTTGTCCAACCRATCTCTGGAATAGTATATAAATTTCCATCTTCTGTTGTCCACGCTTCCAWAACTTCTGGATGAGCCTCTAACGCCTTTTTAATATTTGGAGCGTGCTGATCAATTAGATCATTCAGCGGCAAAAATATTCCTTGCTCTCCATATAGCTGTAATTCAGAAATCCCTGTATACATAGATAAAATAACATCGGTATAATCTCCGCCGGTCATCATAATGTTAAACTTTTGCTTCGCATCTGCCGAAGTTGCTTCTATAAAATCAATATGAACTCCCGTCATTTCTTCCATATATTTACTAAAATGATTGGTTTCCGGATCATAAGTTGTAATACTCGGTCTTAGAGGTGCAAATGCCGTAAACGAAACCGTTGCTCCATCCTTCAATATTGGATATGTACCCACTTCCGTATACATATCAGCACTGATTTTGTTTGCAGAGCTCGCCGATTCATCTCCACCGCAACCCACAAGTGCCACCGCTGCCACCGCTGCCACTGCCGATAACGCTAACAATTTTCCTAATTTCATTTATATTCCTCCATCACATTTATCTTACTTGGCACGCTTTCTATCCAAAGACGCTTGGTTCACTGCTAAATATTCGCTAAGTCTATTTTTCTCTAGCATCTCCAAATATTCGTCCCATTCTTTGTCATCGTTTGGATCTTTAATTCCTGTTATAAATTCAGAAGTTACTTGATCAATATACAAATTTAAGTTTGTTAYGATATCCACTATTGCTCTAGACTCATCGGTTGTAAATGCCAATGGTGGCAACATAGTCGCCGGATCTTGCGCTACTGGCAGATAATCGTTTACTGCAGARTTATATAGTACATACTCGGCATCATTTTTCGTGTTTTCCATTACCGAAAATTCTAATTCATATCCAGGCCAGCTATATGTTGGACCCATATTATTCCAGGCTAAATCTTTTGCCGAGTCTGCTGGCTTTCTGGTATATATCGCCGGCTCGCCAATCAAGTTTAATAGCCCCTCTTCTGCCGGAACCACGCGGCTATTTTCTCCTACCACTCCAAAAATATTATACATCCTTCCTTCTGGAGTAAACATGTAGTCAAAATATCTGAGAACTGCCTCTGGATTTGCGCACTTGTTTGTGATAGACAATCTCGACGCCCCATAGTCTACGGTATGTGCAGCAGATCTCACACCTTCTGGTCCTGTTAATGGTGGAAGCGCCTGATATTGCGTCCAACGATCTGTATCTGCCGTATTTGCTATTACCGATATCGATCCGCCTGCCGTTGCCCCCATTATTGCAATCTCTGGATTTGAACCCAATTTTAGTAGCTGATCTTTGGTTTGCGAAAACATCATCGAGTCGATTAATCCTTCATCATATAGCTTATGCATATATTTGAGATATTCTCTATACTCATCTGTTGCCTTTACATAATATAGCGATCCGTCTTCGGCAATGTTTATGTACTGGCTTGATGGAGACGCCGGGATAAATGCATTAAGCAAAAACGGCATCGGATCTCCATTCCACGCATCAATTGATCCAGATAATGGCACCTCATCGTTGGGGTCTCCATTGCCGTTAGCATCTTGCTCTTTAAATGCTTTCAAAACTTGATAAAACTCCTCTGTAGTTTTTGGTACTTCTAGATCTAGATTGTCGAGCCACTCATAATTTAACCACATTCTATATGAAGTAAGYGAATGCGTTGCCCCACCCATTTTAGGAATAGTATACAGGTTACCATCTTCTGCTGTCCACGCCTCCATAACTTCTGGATGATCCTCTAACGCCTTCTTAATATTTGGAGCGTGYTGATCAATTAGATCATTCAATGGCAAAAATATTCCTTGCTGCCCATATAATTGTAACTCAGATACTCCTGTGGCCATCGATAAAATAACATCCGTATAGTCTCCGCCGGTCATCATAATGTTAAACTTTTGCTTSGCATCTGCCTGCGTTGCTTCCATAAAATCAATATGMACACCTGTCATTTCTTCCATATATTTACTAAAATGATTTACTTCTGAATCATAAGTTGTAACGCTAGGTCTTAGAGGTGCAAATGCCGTAAACGAAACCGTTGCTCCATCCTTCAATATTGGATATGTACCCACTTCCGTATACATATCAGCACTGATTTTGTTTGCAGAGCTCGCCGATTCATCTCCRCCGCAACCCACAAGTGCCACCGCTGCCACTGCCGATAACGCTAACAATTTTCCTAATTTCATTTATATTCCTCCTAAATTTATATRCGTTTCAATTTTATTTTTTAAAATAGCCCCTCCACTGACTTTTCTGAAGGGGCAAAATGTTTATTTATCCATAAATCTATCGTATGCTGTTTGCTGTACTTTTAAATACTCTTGCAATCCGTTTTTATCTAGCATCTCGAGGTATTGATCCCATCCCTCTTCTACATCTTTAATTCCTGTAATGAATTCTGCAGTTGCTTGATCTATATAAAGGTTCATRTTTGTTATTATGTCGACAATAGTACGAGACTCATCTATTGAAAACTCCACTTTAGGCATCAGCGTTGCGAGATCTGGTACACATGGCAAATAGTCATTTACGGCAGATTCRTATAATACTTTTTCGATGTCTTCTGCAGGATTTTCTTTTGCAGTAAACCAGAGATCATAATCTGCGGGACGGTAATCTGATCCTATTCTATTCCAGCTCAAGTTTTTCGCATTATCTGCTGGAAGCCTAGTATATTTTGCGGGCTCACCRATAATATTTAATTCTCCTTCTTTCGCATACTCAAGCTGTCCATTGCCGATTTCACCAAACTGCGACCATAGCAAGCCTTCTTCTGTATACAAATAATCTGCCCATCTGATTACAGCTTCTGGAAACTCACATGCATTTGTGATCGACAATGTTGCTGAGCCATAGTCTGGCGCTCTAGCTGCGGAGCGAACTCCTTCTGGCCCTTCTAGCGGTGGCAATGCTATATAGTTGGTCCATACATCAAAGTTGCTCGTATTGGTAAATACCGAAACACTTCCTCCCGTTGTCGCTCCCAATATTGTATCACCAGGATTTGAGCCTAGCTTTAGCAATTGATCCTTGGTTTGCGAGAAAATAAGCGGGTCTAGAACTCCTGCTTCATGCAGTCTATTCATATATTTTAGAAATTCTTTCCATTCGTCTGTTGCTTTCACATAATAAACTTTGCCATTTTCATCAATATTTAAGTAATTGGACGAGTTGGTATTTGGAATGAATGCGTTTGATATATATGGAATTGGATTAGTGTTCCAACCAGATGACATCGCGCCAGATAGAGGCACTTCATCATTGGGGTCACCATTTCCATTGGCATCTTGCTCTTTAAATGCAACTAACACATCAAAAAACTCTTCTGTCGTGGTTGGCACTTCTAATCCCAAATTATCTAGCCACTCTTTATTTAACCACATTCTGTTTGCCACTTCTGAGTGAGTTGAGTTGCCGATACGTGGCAAAGTATACATGTGCCCATCTTCCATGGTCCAGGTATCTCTAATTTCTGGATGCGCATCTAGAACTGCCTGAATGTTTGGTGCGTGCTCTGCTATTAAATCTTCTAGCGGAATAAAAATTCTTTGGTTTCCATATAATGCCAGTTCCGAATGCGACGACCAAATATCGAGGATAACATCTGTATAGTCTCCGCCGGTCATCATTACGTTAAACTTTTGCTTCTTATCTGCGTCAGTGGTCTCTACAAACTCCATATCAAAGCCCATCTTCTCTTCCATATGTGCAGTAACAGGATTTATCTCTGATGTATAGCTCGTTACCCCAGGTCTCAACCCTACAAAAAAGCTGATGCTTACATCGTTGCCTTCTTTAATTACTGGATACCCCGACTCTGTGTATAGATCATCGTGCGCTACTTTGCTTGCAGCAGACTCGTCTCCACCACATCCTACTAGCATCGCTGCCGCCAACATAGGTAACACTGCCAATTTTCCTAACTTCATTTATGCTCCTCCTTTAAAAATCGCTTATTTATTTTGATTTCTATCATACGCATCTTGCTGTACTTTTAAATAATCTTGGAGCCCATATCTATCTAACGTTTCTATATACTCATCCCAGCCAGCGTCGATGTCTTTCTTTCCAGTTACAAACTCTGCCGTTACTTGGTCTATATACATATTGACGTTTGTTGTTACGTCCACGATTATACGCGACTCTTCTGTATCAAACGCAACCTTTGGCATTATGGTTTCTAGCGGTTGCGCAACTGGCAGATAGTCATTTACTGCAGATTCGTATAGTACTTTCTCGATGTCTTCTGCCGGATTCTCTTTTGCTGTAAACCACAAATCATAATCTGCTGGACGATAATCTGGCCCCATTCTATTCCAACTTAAGTCTTTTACATTATCAAATGGCAATCGAATATATTTTGCCGGCTCACCGATTATGTTGAGCGCTCCTTCTGGTGCGATATCGATAGCTCCATTTCCTATTTCACCAAATTGAGACCATATCAAGCCTTCTTCTGTATATAGATAATCGAACATTCTCACTACCGCTTCTGGATACTTACACACATTGGTAATCGAAAGCACTGCTGAGCCATAGTCTGGAGATCTCACTGCAGAAACCACGCCTTCTGGTCCTTCTAGCGGTGGCAATGCTATATATTCATTCCATCTTGCCGTATTGGAAGTATTTGTAAATACCGATACGCTGCCTCCAGTTGTTGCTCCCATTATTATATCTCCAGGATTTGATCCGAGCTTCATTAACTGATCTGAAGTTTGCGTAAATAATAGCGGATCTATTAGCCCATCTTCATACAACCTGTTCATATACTTCAAAAATTCTTTCCATTCATCGGTTGATCTTGCATAATAGACTTTACCGTTCTCATCGATATTTAAATATCCAGAAGCGTTAGTACATGGGATAAACGCATTTGCAATGTATGGAATCGGGTTAGTGTTCCAGCCAGATGTAATTGCACCAGATAGAGGCACTTCATCATTTGGATCGCCATTTCCGTTAGCATCTTGCTCTTTAAATGCCTTTAGTACGTCATAGAAATCTTCTGTTGTTTTTGGAATATCCAGCCCTAGGTTATCCAGCCATTGCTTATTGATCCACATTCTTTGAGAGACCTCAGAGTGAGTGGAGTTACCAATACGCGGAATAGTGTACATATGCCCATCTTCCATAGTCCACGTATCTCTAATTTCTGGATGCGCATCAAGAGCCGCCTGAATATTTGGCGCATGTTCTGCAATCAAATCTTCTAGCGGAATAAAAATACCTTGGCTTCCATATAAAGCCAATTCTGAATGCGAGCTCCACATGTCTAATATAACATCAGTATAATCACCACCTGTCATCATTACGTTAAATTTTTGCTTTTTATCAGCTGATGTTGTCTCGGTGATATCCATTTTTATGCCTGTTAAGTCTTCCAGATGCTTTGTTGTAGGGTTTACTGCAGAATCATATGTGCTTACACTTGCTCTCAGCCCTGTAAAAAAACTTATAGACACATCATTTCCTTCTTTAATAATTGGATAACCTGATTCCGTATAAATATCATCGCTCACACTTGCAGATTCAGAATCATCAGAACCGCACCCCACAAAAATTATTCCTGCTGCTAATGTACACAATCCTAAACCTAATAATTTTTTGATTTTCATTGTAACTCCTCCTAGTAGTGTCATTATTACCTATATTATATTTCGCCATGATATTTATCATGACATGTTATATTTGATAGCAGCTGTAGTTGTCTTCACCTCTTTTTTATGTACTACTTTTATATTTAGAATATATTTGTTTGAAACCCCTCGTAAAATTTGAGGGGCATAATTTTCTTAACCTTTAACTGATCCTGACATAATGCCACGAACAAAATATTTTTGTACAAATGGATAAATGATCATCATCGGCAATGCGCTAACAACGATTACTGAATACTTCAATATCTGTTGTAGATTCTCTAATATTGCCATATCTTCTAAGCTCAGCGAGCCTGCGTCTCCACCAAATGCGGTCTCTCCTTGGAATAGGATGTCGCGTAGTACTAATTGGATTGGATACTTATCTGGATCATTTATATATAGTAATGCTGCAAAGAATTGGTTCCAGTGACCTACGGCATAATAGAGCGTTATAACTGCCAATATTGGCTTAGCAAGCGGAAGCGCGATTTTCAATAGATATTCTATATCTGACGCACCGTCGATCTTTGCCGCTTCTAGCAACTCTTCTGGTATTGTCTTTTGGAAGTATGTTCTTGTAATTACCATATTCCCCATTGCAACTGCCCCAGGAATTACCATTACCCAAAAAGTGTTAATCATTCCCAGGCTTCTATATAGCAAGAAGGTTGGGATCATTCCTCCATTAAACCACACTGTAAATGCAAAAAATAGAGTAATCTTTGATCGCCCGATTAGATCTTTACGAGACAATGGGTATGCGGTGATTACGGTCATAACCACATTGATTGTTGTACCCACTAGCATATACATAATCGAATTTTTAAAACTTGGTATAATCAAATGGTGATCCAAAACTGCTTTGTATCCATCTAAAGTTATTTCTACTGGCCAAAAATATACTTCACCTGCGGCCACCGCCCTACCAGAGCTAAATGAATTGATGATAATAAACCATAGTGGGTATACAATAAGTAATAATATAAATGTCGCAAATATGGTAGTGATAATAGATGTGCTTATTTCATCCCCTATTTCTGGTGCCAACATCTTTTGTATTTTATTTCTTGGTTTTACCTTTATATAATCTACCGTTTCTACTGCTTTTGTCTCTTCTACCATATGCTCATCTCACCATACTTTCTAGCAATTTTGTTTACCACAATAACCAAAACAAATGCTATCGCCGACTTAAACAAACCAATGGCTGTTGTATAAGAAACATCTGGCAGCGATGCCGCGATACCCATTTTATATACATACGTACTTATCATCTCCGACTTGCTCGCATTTAGAGTATTTTGTAATAGTAGTGCCTTCTCAAACCCTACATTCAAAACGTTACCCATTCCAAGAATTAAGCTTAAAACAACTTGTGGAATCAAAAACGGTATGTCTATATGCCAAACTCTTTGGAACATAGTTGCRCCATCAACCATCGCCGCCTCATGATAGGTCGTATCAACCCCTGCTAAYACGGCACAATAGATGATAGCACTAAATCCCATGTTTTGCCATATTCCAGACCAAACATATACAGACGAAAAGGCTTCGGGGATCCCCATAAGATTTATTTCCCAGTCTCCGCCAAACAAACCAACGATTGTATCAATCATACCTCCACGAGGATTTAAAGCTTCTACAATAATACCCGCCATAACAACCACTGATATAAAGTGAGGTGCGTATGTTACAGATTGTATAAACTTGCCATATCTCTTAAACGGAATATATCTAAACATTAGTGCTAGCATAACCGGGAATGGTAATCCCATAAACAAGGCATATAAACTGATCGATAATGTGTTTCTAACAAGTTCCCACATTTTGCCCGAGTTTATAAATCGCTCGAAGTGCTTAAGCCCAACCCATGGGCTTCCCCAAATACCTTCCACTGTCAGATAGTCTTTAAACGCTATTTGCGCACCATACATCGGAAAATATTGAAATACCAAGAAATATATGATTGGCAAAACCAATAGCAAATACAGCTGCCACATACCCGCCATTTTTTTCAATTGCTTTTTCTTTTGCTCTGGAGTTAATTTAACTTTCTTAGCTTTCTTTGGTTTACGCGATACTTTTTTTTGCTCTATTACTGTTTCCAAAAGAACTGCCTCCTTTATGAAATTCTCCTCAACTGCATCCTTGTGAAACGTTTCTGTTTTATAAGTATATCTATCTTAGATGTGCAGCTAAAGATATAGTTAAACAACAAAAATTACATATAAAATATATTTATGTAGAAAAGTTGTTGCAATTTTATATTGTTTATATATATAAGTATAACATGATTATTTTTTAAGTACAATAGTTTACAAAAAAATATTTTGTGACATACATTGTTCGCAAAAAAAAAGAGACCATGACGGCCTCTATAATATTTTTTTATTTTTTAATCTTTTTCAACCTAAAGAAGTCTTCTCTCTCTTTTTCTTCTAAACTTTCACTAATTTGTTTTACTTGTTCTTTGTACTTAGGAATTTGAATATTAGATAGAGCATTAGTTCTCTTTTGAGTTTTTTCAATCTCCTTCGCCAATTTGTAAATCGAATTTTCTAGTACAGCAAGCTCATAGATTTGGTATTGAGCTTCTTTAAATTTTAGCGCTGCCTTATCAAAGGCACTATTAGATTCATAGAAACTATAATGTGGCACTAGTGGGCCTTTTTCATATCTAATTGTTGGAATTACGGATCCCATAACACTTTTTGGTAACACTTCAAATTTTTCATCTTTTGGAATGCTATAGGCAATTTCGTCTACCTTCTGGATACCCATTGTGATGTTTGCATTTTGCAGCGCCAAATACGCCTGCGCCATTATATCGCCTATCCCAGTCTGCATCGACTTTGCCTTTTCTACTAGCTCCATCATTTCGCGTATCAAAACGTTGCGCTTTTTATCTAGCAGTTCGTATCCAGACTTTGAAAGCTCCAGCGACGCCTTTGCCTTTAGTAGGTTACTCTTAGTTGGTGCAACTTGCATTGCCATAGATTACACCTCCCAGTACTTATCTAGCATTTCAGGCGGGATTCTATCTAGCTCCTCTTTAGGTAAAATACGAAGCATTTCCCATCCAATGTCCAATGTTTCTGTGATACTCCTATTTTCATGATTTCCCTGAGAAATAAATCTTTCTTCAAACTTTTTGCCAAACTTTAAATACAACTGGTCTATTTCGCTTAGATCATCTTCTCCTATAATTTGTGCAAGCGAGCGAATATCTTGAACATGCGAATACGCTGCAAATAGCTGATTAGTGAGGTCTACATGGTCTTCGCGAGTGTACCCTGCTCCAATGCCATCCTTCATCAAACGAGACAAAGACGGCAGTATTGCTATTGGCGGGTAGATTTGCTTTTGATTTAATTCTCGGCTTAGAACTATTTGTCCTTCGGTAATAAATCCTGTAAGGTCTGGAATTGGATGCGTGATATCATCGTTTGGCATCGTCAAAATTGGTATCAATGTAATGGACCCTTCTTTATTTTCGAGCATTCCAGCGCGTTCATAAATTGTAGATAAGTCACTATACAAATATCCCGGATAGCCTTTTCTAGATGGTACTTCTCCTCTAATCGATGACATTTCTCTTAGAGCTTCTGCGTAGCTAGTCATATCTGTAATTACAACCAATACATGCATATTTTTCTCAAATGCTAAGTATTCGGCAGCCGTAAGGGCGGTTCTCGGTGTAGAAATCCTTTCTACAATTGGATCATCTGCCAAATTTAAATACATAACAACGTGGTCTAATGCTCCAGACTCCTCAAAACTCTTTCTAAAATAGTTGGCATCATCGTGGCGAACGCCCATCGCTCCAAATACTATGGCAAAATTTTCTGCTGTCGCACCTTCGATTTTTGCCTGATTTACAATTTGGACCGCTATTTCATTGTGCGCCATACCATTTCCGGAAAATATTGGCAACTTCTGCCCACGAATTAATGTCATTAGCGCATCAATTGCAGAAATTCCAGTTTGAATAAAATTTCTAGGATACTGCCTAGCGACAGGATTTATAGGACGTCCATTGATATTTTCACGATGCGTCGATGCGATACTTAATCCACCATCAATGGGCTTTCCAACTCCGTTAAACGTTCTCCCCAGAATATCTGGGCTTAATGCTATCTCCAGTGGTTTTCCTGTAAATTGCACAGCAACATTTTCAGTCGAAATTCCTGTAGTCCCTTCAAAAACTTGCACTACTACATAATCGCCATCTATTTTGATAACTTTTCCCGAACGTATTTCCCTACTATCCACTGTAATTTTAACAAACTCTCCATAAGCAACCTCTGATACACCATCTAGCATAATAAGAGGGCCCTGGATTTTATCTAGTTTCAAATACTCTTTTACCATTTCTACACCCTCCTACTCTTGATATTTAGCTTTTAATTCATCATATCCTGCTTTAATTTTATCTGTTAACTCATCTAGCAGTGCAAGATTTGAGTTTGGCACATCATATTTCATCTTGATTATTTCTTGATATATCGGAACTTTTCTAATAATCGAAACAGGTATTCCTAATTTTACGCACGCCAATGCACTCTCATAAAATACATCAATGACCTTTAGCATCTTGTATTGCTTTTCAAGACTTACATAGGTATCTTCTTTATGAAGTGCATTTTGTTGCAAGAAGCTCTTTTTGATTGTCCTCGCGGTTTCTAGGATCAACTGCTGATCGTTTGGCAAAACATCCTCTCCAATCAGCTGAACAATCTCATTCAACTTCTCTTCTTCTTGCAACAACTTAACCATCTTTCCTCTAATATACATCATATCCGGAGCCACATTGTCGCGATACCAATCATGTAATATAGTTACGTAACTACTATAGCTTGTGAGGTAGTTAATTGCCGGATAGTGTCTTGCGTAAGCTAATTTTTTATCAAGCGCTAGGAATGCGCTCACAAAACGCTTTGTATTTTCTGTAACTGGTTCTGAGAAATCTCCTCCTGGTGGCGAGACTGCGCCAATTATTGTAACCGACGCCTCTTCGTTATTTAACGTTTTGACGCATCCTGCTCGCTCATAAAACTGTGCAAGTCTAGAAGGTAGATAAGCCGGATACCCTTCTTCTGCAGGCATTTCTTCTAATCGGCCAGCGATTTCACGGAGTGCTTCTGCCCAACGCGATGTCGAATCCGCCATAATGGCCACATCATATCCCATGTCTCTAAAATATTCTGCCATCGTAATTCCTGTATATATACTAGCCTCACGCGCAGCAACAGGCATATTAGATGTATTGGCAATTAGGATTGTTCTCTCCATCAAAGGACGATTTGTTCTAGGGTCAATCAAACTAGGGAATTCTTCCAGAACGTTTGTCATCTCATTTCCACGCTCTCCGCAACCGATATATACGATTATGTCGGCATCAGACCATTTTGCTAGCTGATGTTGCGTTACAGTTTTACCCGTTCCAAACCCTCCTGGAAGCCCAACTGTGCCTCCCTTCGCCACAGGAAAGAACGTATCTATTACACGTTGCCCCGTAATTAGTGGTTTATATATAGGCAAACGTTCTTTGGTTGGTCTACCTTTTCTAACAGGCCACTTCTGAACTAAAGTCAATTCATGTCTGGCACCCGATTTAAGCTCTATTACCACAACTGTATCTTCTATTTTATACTCGCCATCTGGTTTTACCTCTACTACTTTTCCAGCAACTAGAGGGGGTACCAATAACTTATGCAATACGCTAGCGGTCTCCTGAACCGTTCCATATACCGCTCCTGCTGCGAGGTAATCTCCCTCTTTAACGTTTAGCTTTACTTCCCATAATTTTTCGGTATCTATAGAAAGAAGACCAATACCTTCTGGAATAAAATTTGGAGAAATGCTTTCAATTTTCTTAAGAGGTCTTTGAATCCCATCGAACATATTTCCAAGCATACCAGGGCCAAGGCTAATTGACAGAGGATCACCCGTCGAAATAATTTCTTCGCCTGCTCTAAGCCCTTCTGTCTCCTCATATACTTGCACAGTGGCTCTATCTTGCTCTAAAATAACAACTTCTCCTATTAATCTTTGGTTTCCAACAGTTACCATCTCGTTTAATTTAAATGCACCCATTCCAGAGCCCATAACAACTGGGCCATTTACAAGCGTAACATTCCCTTTATTTTTCAAGTTCTTCACACTCCTTCTCGATAGCAGTCAGAACAAGTTGAGAAATCTCTTCGCTTTTGTTTTCGAGCACACTATCTAACGATAAATCTATTTGCATATTTGAAGCTTCTATTTTTACAATTAAGCCTCCTAAAACAATTTTATCATTTAGATCAAAGGCAACAAATTTAGTATTTGCGCCTTCAGCTTCCAGTTCATTTATTATTGCTTCCTTTTGATTTTTTAAGTCTTTTGGTGAAAGATATATCACAACCTCTTGATCAAAATATTCTTTTAGAGACTTTACGCTTTCTATAATCCATGTCTGATATTCTGCAGTGTCAGTGTATTCATTTATTCTATCCTTTAGCAATTCGTCTATAACATGGATGCAGTCCTCTTTTACCTGCATGATTTCCTTTTTTGATTCAAGCTTTGCCTTCGCTTTATATTGTGCAATTTTTGTATCGATAATTTTTTTATGATCGTCCACATATCTTTTGGCTTTCTCTTTGCTTTGCTGCTCTTGAAGCGCTCGTCTTTTTCTATAATCGCTTTCTATTTTGGCACGACCTTCTTGTAAATTATCTGATATGTCTTGCTGCATAAGCTTTGAGAACAAGGCAAGTTTTTGTTCTAGGGTTACCAATTTTTTCACCTCTCTTTTAAATTTTAATGCCCACAGATTCTCTAATATATTGTGAAATAGCATCTCCAGATCTTATTGTTCCATGTCTATCAGGAATTTCTATAATCATTGGAATCGCCTTTTTAAGCTTATATTCCATTACTTCTTCTTTTGCCAGATCTACAATTCTTTCTGTAAGAAGCAAAAGGCCGATCGTATCATCCCGAAAAACCGCATTGATTTCGTTTAGTACTTCTTTTCTAGAATGTACTACGACTCCATCTACACCGCAAAGACGCATTCCAACCCAGGTGTCCTTGTTATCACTAATTAAAAAAGTTCTCATATCCTTCGTCCTATGCAAACAAAATTAAAATTGAAATAATCATACCATAAATCGCGATACCTTCTGCCATACCTACRAAAATTAATGTCTTACCTAAGATTGATGGATCTTCTGATACTGCTCCGATCGCCGCAGATCCAACCGCACCAACTGCGCGYCCGGTTCCGATTGTTGCCATACCTGTACTTAATGCTGCAGCTATATATTTAAATCCTTCACCTACAGAAACACCAGCCACTGTTGCCACTACTTCATTTGTTGCAAGAACATCGCCATCAAAAATAATAAACGCCAACGCCATAACTATTAAAGTACTAAACGGAGCTACTGTTGTTAGAATTGCCTTTTTAATATTACCTTGTTTTTTGTTTTTCACTGCGCTAATGCCAGCTTCGATTGTAATTCCTGCAATAACTGCTGCTAAAATCGTTGTAATAATCATCATTGTTCTTTTACCTCTTTCTTATTTTTAATATTTATATACTTTCCTTATTGTTACCTAAAACGATTGGATTATATGCATATCCTTCTCCAGAAAAATATTTATTGAACATTTCATAATACTCAAGTCTCAAACACTGAATAAAAACAACTAGTCCTTCTAATGTTAGAATCAAGATGTTTCCTATAATTATAATCAAAACTTTTAGAATTGGACTTTCCACAAGCTCTGCCATAACTAAAAATGCCATAAATAATCCTGCATGGTTTAGTGCAAACGCACCAACCCTTATAAATGATATTGCATTACTAAGCGCACTTAACAAAGTCTCTAGYCCTTCAAATCCATTTTCCACAAAGTAGCTTCCTTTATCACCTTTAATTAAAGGACGCTTGCCTTCTATAAAATGAGTAAGTGGCTCTTTTAAAACCATAATAATCAAAGTTATAACTAATATAGTTACAAAAACTAATGGTGATATTGGTATAACTCCCGTAAACGCTACTGCCGTTAATACCAAGCTTAAATAAAAAATATATCCAACAATACCATGGCTTCCAAAAACGCCATGTTCTATGTCTCCTTGTTTTAGACTGTTAACAATTCCTATAAAATATGAAAGCGTTAATAGCACTACACCAACGATAACACTAGCAATCAAAATTGGTAAAATATTCTCGGGATCTAGCGGCGATCCGCCCAATATACTTGGCAACCACGGCAACTGATGCTGTTCTAGCCCAAACAAACTGCCATAAAAAAATCCAAATGCTATCGAAAAGCTTCCCAATCTCTTTAGTAGTCCCCCGGCAGCCACATTTTTCTTAGCAACTAAAAATCCTGCCAAAACATATATCGCTCCTTGTCCTATATCACCAAACATTATTCCAAATATAAGACACATTGTCATTGCCAGAAATGGTGTAGGGTCAAACTCTTTATATGACGGCAAACCATATAGATTTACAATCATTTCAAAAGGCTTAAACAACTTATTATTTTTAAGCAATGTTGGCGGCATAATCTTTTTATCAAATTCTTCTGGATTTTTATTGACCATTACATATTTATCTGTTACGCTCGCAACAACATTTTCTAAATCTTGCGCATCTTTTTCTGGTATCCAACTTCTAACCACAAAAACATTATTTCCATGATAAATTTGCTTGCTCAAATTGATTACTTCTTTTTCGAGCTCTATTCTTGTATATATACAATTTAACATTTTTGCTTTTTCATCTATATTTTTATAGACTATCTCATTGAGTTGCGCCGCTTCTTCTTCATATGCTGTCACTTTATGATGCAGTTGATCTTCTATCTGCGATATATCTCCCAAAAATTCATCTGGGATTCTAATTTTTCTCCAGTTTACAGACTTTAGGAGATGTTTGGTCTCATCAGCCAGATGATTAGGATAAATTACTAAATAAATATCTTCCTTTACATCAGTAATTTCTCCGACTCTAACTACAATTGCACTGATATTTTCATAATTTTTCTTAATTTGTACCGTATGCTCATATGATAATATACCAATTTGAAAACCAAAATTATTGAGCTCTGTCAGGCTTTTAAAATCAATATTTCTCTTTTTTACGCTATGAATTATATGCTCCAAATATTTTAGCTCTTTGTATTGTCTTTCTATGAACCCCAATCTATCTACTTTTTCACGCGAGTCTTCAACAAAAGCTTCGAGTTCTGCTTTTGCCGCAGTCAAATCATAGCCTTGCTTTACTTCAGTATAGTCTATTTTGAGATCTAATTTAAGTTGAGTTGCAATGCTCTGTACTATATTAGATATCTTCAATATTTCTTCTATTTTTACTGGTTCATTTATCGCTGCCAACACTTCATTACTTTGCAAGCTAGATTCATATTCATGAGTTGTAAAACTATCTTCGTGTAAGTCATCGAGACTAGCATTGATATGTGCTTTTTCACTTAAGATAAGCTGTTCTAAAATATTCTGTTCATCCGTTTGTGAAGCTACAAAACTTAGCATCGTCATTTTTTCAATAGCCACTTATACCATTCCCCTTTCTTTCTCTACGTTCTAATATTATTTATTAGATACTCTTTAATTTCATCCTTATTGAGTTGATATCTCAAGCCTTCGATAATAGCTATAATATCCTTTTGATCCATTTCCAAGGTATAGATATAGACCATAAGCTTGCCTATGCCAGATATATTTTCTTTTTCTAGCAGCTTGCTGTATAACCAATTATCTACCTTTTTTGAGAGCAAATCATTACTTTCAAAAAATATCTCTGCACCCAAATATTTGTTTGCCAACACACGGAATTTAGCTATATCTTCTACATAACATAGATTTTTTAGGCGGTTATAAGAAATTTTATATCCTTTTCCTAGGCTATATAACAAAATTTCTTCGTTATTTAATTCATAAAACCGTTTTGCTCGATATATCCACTCTACGTTAAGTCTATCTATTCGTTCCCCCAAGATTCTAGTGGCTATTACTCTATCTTTTTCGTGTAGACTCTTTGCTTTTTCTTTTAGAAGTTTATAATATGCGGCGTTAATTTTCATTTCTAAATGCCATTCACTAACTGCCAACTCATTTTTATCAATCGTTCTAACCGTAGAATAATAAATCGATCCATTTAAAATTTTTGTAAATTCAACTATATCCCTAGCTTCTAGCAGTCTGTTAAAATCTACAGTAGCATACTTTTTGCTATGAATAAAATTTTTACTTAAGCCATTATGCAACTCGTCTCGCATTAATGCGCGGATTAGTAATTCTATATCTCGTAATTCATATAGCTGCAACATTAATTTAAAAAACTCTTTGTATGCTCCAGACATAAAGTGCAACATTTTTTCTATTTCATATACATTTACGCACCAAAGAGCCACTTCTAAATCGTTTCTGTGAATACCATCTTCCGTTGCGTGCTCTTCCAAAAACATTTTGTACGTGTCCTTTTTAGAAATAT
Source organism: Candidatus Epulonipiscium viviparus (assembly GCF_000171335.1). Lineage (GTDB taxonomy): Bacteria > Bacillota > Clostridia > Lachnospirales > Cellulosilyticaceae > Epulonipiscioides > Epulonipiscioides viviparus. Next base: position 17,168 of record NZ_ABEQ01000018.3, on the reverse strand, counting down.
AAGTAATTACTTGCTTTATGTCCTTAAGCTCAATCATACGACTAAAATCTTCGCGTGTTAGCAAAAATGGTTTGCGACTTTTTAGTTTGGCATCTACAGCATAATAAGAAACAAACTCATTCATTGAATTTAGCTCCTCTCGCTTTTTATCTCATTAAATAATTTTTCCACCAAACTACCTTTAACATTTATAAAAGCATTTTTAATAAGTAAGCATTCTTTTTGGGTTTGTTCATTAATTAATTCTTTTGTAATCTCTTGCTGTTGTTCTAGATTGTTTTCATAGTCTTCAACATCTTTTTTTGCCTGATCGAGAATACTTTTACACAACTGACTTATATCCTGATCCAAACTTTCCTGCAAATTTTTGAGATTTTCTTTCGCCAATTTTTGTTTAGCAGTAGTGTCTTTGTCAATTGAAATGATTTCCTCAAAAATATCCTTCATGATTAACCTCCATTTCTGTCTTTTTTGTGTATTGTGGGGCATATTTTTCCCTACACATACCATTTTACCACTTTTATATAAAAAAGAAATAGTTTTTTACATTCTTTAACAATTAAATTTTTCCAAATGGCTATTTATGAGATAGTCTCTTCCGTTTTTTTTATCGATTTAAAATGCTTTTTACCTTTAGCAGATGCGAAAAATTCATAGTTGACTGATTTATTGGTCACTATTTTAACTTTACTTCTTGCCACTACAATTTCTTTAATGTCCTCTTCTCCTATTTTTTCTCCCATCAAAACATATGCTTTCTGATCTATTACTAATACTTTAGAAAAACCACTTATGATGCTTAATATTACTAATAATATAGCAATCACAAAAGCATTTATATTAAACGGCATTCCCCCAATTGTTGTTAGTATTGTTATAATCAACATTCCAACAAACGCGCACACGGCAACAATGGTTAAGAAATCTTTCTTAAATACTCGAACTTCCACTGCATTCATTTCTTCTTTATATTTTTTATTAAGCTCGCCAATCATTGCTTTAATTATAAAAATAAGTACATATAGAACTGCTATAATAATGTAGGTCCACTTGATTTCCATTGTATATCCCTCCACAAAAATGGACACGGTATTGCCGTGCCCCACACATTACTTCTTATTTAAACAACAGTTTTTGTATTTTAGCCCGCTGCCACAACTACAAGGGTCATTTCTGCCTTGCTTTTTAATTTTCGTCATAGTTTTAGACTTGTTGTAGTCTCGCTTGATTTGTGCTTTTTCTATATCTGTTAGCAAAGAATCCCACTCTTTGAGAGTATATAACCAGTCCGCTTTTGCATCTAGCATATTCCAATACAATTTTTTGAGATCATAGTTCAGTTTTACATAACTATCGCCTACCATATCTTTTAATTCGTATGGACCATCGACCAAGCTCTCGTTAATTCCATCCACAAATCCCAAAAACTCATAATCGTTCATTCCATATTTGGCGCCCAGTTCCGAAATCGTTCCTTCAACTATTTGATCTGGATGTGATAGTAAACTTGCGTAAACATTTCTCTCTTTAGTCAAGTACTTTTCTACGACTTTTTTGTATTCTTCTGTAGAGCGAGCCTTTGCTTCTTCACCATAGTTTTCCCATTGTTCGTGTAAACTCATATCTAGTCTCCTTTTTTGCCTAAATAAGTACCTAGTATTTCCCCATAATATAAAACCTKATAATCTCCACTATTATAGAATTTTTCTAACTTTGCGTCAACTATTTTTTCTTTTTTAAATTAGAATTAAGAGGAATACTTATACTAAATTGTTTGCTATCTTCTAACATTTTATACGTATGTCACAAATATCTTAGCAAAACCATAAAATGAGGTTTACAAATATTTTAACTTCACTCCTCGGACATAATATTTTATATTGCAAGACGCAAAAGTATGCCAAAAAAATATTGTATTTTAAAATGTCACCTACATTTTGTCCGCTTCATAAACTGTAGATTATCAATAAGGAGGTATTTTTATGTCCAATCAACAATCTAATACTTTAGACTCTCTAGTAAATAATAAAATTACTGTCTATTCTAATCGCTATAGCTACTCTATTATAGTCTCTGAAGTTTGTCAAAATTATATGAAAGGCATCGAACTTGGGACAGGTCAAACTAAAATTTTCAACTTAGCTGATATTGCGTATATCGAATATATTTTACCTTAAGGAGGTCCCTGAATGAAAGAATTTAATCCCAAAATTCCAGCAAAAGCGGTGGCTAAAGGATCCACGAAATCTACAAACTATCTCAAACTCGTAGAAGAATTAAGAAAATCACCAACCTGTGGTATGCGTTCTAATATAACTCCAAACCCTGCAGATATAATAAAAATACCTACGCTACTTTCTGCAAAGCCMACATTATCATCAGCAGTTACTACAAAGCAAGTATCAAAAGATATAYCTRCTATTCATCCTCMACTCAATACACCGACTCCTGAAACTACTGATGCTGTTCATACCCAACTCAATGCATCGGCTCCCGCARCTACTGATGTAGTTTTTACTCAGCTCAATGCATCGACTCCTGCAACTACTGATATAGTTTTTAATCAGTCTACTGCACAAATGCCTGCATCTGCCGATATTGCTTATAATAGCCAATACCATTCTATACCTATTTGTGGTAGCCCTGCTTGCTTTGGACTTAATACCGCATTTCCAATAGATACCACAAAACCTCAAGCYGCCAACAACCTATGTCAATATATAAACCAAAAAGTCAGCATCCTTATAGCAGGAACTCAGCTACAAGTAGTTATTTGCGCCGTTACTCCTACAACAATACGAGCATTCGACTATATCAATGCCGCCATATTATATATAAATATCTCGCATATCGAAATTGTATCACCGCTTCCAATGCTCTATTAAATTTTTTCGCATTTAAAAACCTCCCCGCAAACAAAACAGGGAGGCTTTTTTTATACTCCAGCTGGCCCAAGTGGCAAGCCMAGTTGAAAAAATATAAGTAGTAATATGGTCCAAACTATCAAGAAAATCATAGAATATGGGAACATCACTCCTATTAAATTACCCAAAGTAAATTCTGGTTTGTACTTTCTCATATACGCAAGAATAACCCCTGTATAACTCATCATTGGTGTAATAATATTTGTTGATGAATCGGCTACTCTAAATGCTGCCGCAACCATATCTGGTGTCATTTCTGGATGAACTCTATATAGCATTGGAATAAAGATCGGTCCGAGCAATAGCCACTTTGAAGATAACCCTCCAACAAACAAGTTAATTACCGCTGTTGTAAGGATAAATCCTATAATTAATAGCATTGGCCATTCTCCAAACCCTAAATTTTCTAAGAATGTTGCCCCTAAATATGTTATATACGTYCCGATATTCGATTTTGTTAATAGTGCCAAAAAATTATAGCAAAAGAATGTCAAAACAATTACATATCCCATGTTTGAAATTTGTCTAGCAAGACCCATAACTATAGCTTGCGAATTATTATACTTTTTTATCGCCACTCCATAGAAAAGACCTGGCATAAAGAAGACGATCGTTATCATCAAAATAATATTATTGGTAAATGGCGTTATCATTTTTCCATTCACATCTGCATATGGTGCCAAAGGTCCAAAATACAATGCCACAATAATAACGATACCAAAAACCAATCCCACTACCGCTGAAATCAAACCAATATTTTCTTCYGGCTTCACTGTAAATTCTTCTAAATCTAGATCATCTGGAATTATAAATGATTGCTTTTCTAATTTTGGCGCTACAATTTTAATCGTAACCCAGGCACCTACTATCGACAATACAATTGTTGATACAACGATAAAATAATAGTTCATATATGGAACAGATAACGGCGTACCTCTAGAAGACATAAATGGAACACCTTGTGCTGCTGCAAAAATTTCTGCATTGGAACCAACAATAACATCGATTGGCGTTGCTGGAATCAAGTTTGCGCTAAACCCTGCAGATACCCCGGCAAATGCCGCGGCCATACCAATTAATGGATTTTTCTTAATTCCGGCATATAGCAATCCTGCAAGAGGAATTAAAATAATATATCCCGCATCAGACGCCACACTGCTCATAATTCCCAAAAATACCAACAATATAGGCAGCCACTTGTCTGAACATTTCATACTGATCTTTTTAATTAGCGTTGCCAACAGCCCCGAATCTTCTGCTATACCAACTCCAAACATTACAATTAAGATCAGACCTAACACTCCGCCACCATACGCTAACCAGTTAGCAAGTAAGGCGTTATCAAAAATCCAACGCACATTTTCCGCTTCTGCCATATTATTAATGGAGTATTTGATCGTTTCTCCACCAACTACACTTTCACCAAAAGTCAGGCCTCCCCAAAATACCGACAACAAAAATGTCACTACGTATAATATTATGAAAATAATTACTGGATCGGGAATCCGCTTACCTATCATTTCGACAACCGATGATTTCTTACCGTCTTTCTTCCTCATACTCTCCTCCTCATAATTAGTACTTAGTTCTATTGCATTGCTTATTTTATGCAAAAAAATCTAAATTTATGTTGAAAAGGTATTAATTTTCTTATATTATATTAAAATTTCACCAATGATTTTCTCTATCACTTAATTTTTATCTACGGCAGTAGACATATTTTATCTCCCCAATAAAATTGGTAAGATAAGGAAAAACCTTTGTTTCTACACTCCAGCTGGTCCCAGAGGTAAGCCCAATTGAAAAAATACAAGCAATAATATGGTCCAAACTATCAAGAAAATTATAGAATACGGAAGCATTACTCCTATTAAATTGCCCAGYGTAAATTCTGGTTTATACTTTCTCATATACGCAAGAATAACTCCTGTATAAGTCATCATTGGCGAGATAGTATTTGTTGATGAGTCTGCTATTCTATATGCCGCGGCAACGAGGTCGGGCGTCATTTCWGGATGCACTCTGTATAGCATTGGAACAAAGATTGGCCCTAGCAATAACCACTTTGCAGACAGCCCTCCCACAAACAAATTGATTACTGCTGCTGTAAGAATAAACCCTATGATCAATAGCATTGGCCATTCTCCAAAGCCTAAGTTTTCTAAGAACGTTGCCCCTAAATATGTTATATAAGTTCCAATGTTTGATTTTGTTAACAATGCTAAAAAGTTGTAGCAAAAGAATGTCAAAACCAGTATATATCCCATGTTTGAAATYTGCCTAGTCARCCCCATAACTATAGCTTGTGAATTATTGTATTTTTTTACTGCTACGCCATAAAAAAGACCTGGCATAAAAAATACGATCGTTATCATCAAAATAATGTTGTTGGTAAATGGCGTTATCGTTTTTCCACTCGCATCTACATATGGTGCCAAGGGGCCAAAATATAGTGCTCCAATAATAATGATACCAAAAACCAATCCCACTACWGCKGCAATCAATCCCATATTTTCTTCCGGCTTTACTGTAAATTCTGTTAAATTTAAATCTTCCGGAACTATGAACGATTGCTTTTCTAATTTTGGTGCCACAATCTTAGTAGTGATCCACGCACCCACTATCGACAATACTACTGTTGACGCAACGATAAAATAATAGTTCATATATGGAACAGATAACGGCGTACCTCTATAAGATACGAACGGAACATTTTGTGCCAGTGCAAAGATCTCGGCATTGGAACCTACAACAATATCGGCTGGAGTTGCCGGAATCAGGTTTGCACTAAATCCTGCAGAAACCCCTGCATTTGCTGCARCCATACCTATTARCGGATTTTTCTTGAGCCCTGCATATAGCAACCCTGCCATAGGTATCAAAATTATAAATCCCGCATCTGAYGCCACATTACTCAAGATTCCCAAAAATACTAGTAATATAGGCAACCACTTATCTGAACATTTTATACTAATTTTTTTGATCAAYGTTGCTAGCAGTCCCGAGTCTTCTGCTATACCAACTCCAAACATTACGATCAAGATCAGACCTAGTACCCCACCACCATAGGTTAACCAGTTCGTAACCAATGCGTTATCAAAAATCCAGCGTACATTTTCTACTTCTGCCATATTGTTGATAGAGTATTCGAGCGTTTCGCCAAATGTCATATCACCCAAAAATACTGATAACACAAATATCACCGCRTATAATATTATGAAAATAATTACTGGATCAGGAACTCGCTTGCCTATCACTTCGATAATCGATGTTTTTGTACCACCTTTATTTTTCATCACAACCTCCTCATAGTTAGTTATCTTGCATTACGTATTCTATGCAATAACTCTAAATCTATGTTGGAAAGATAATGAATCTTTTATATCATGGTAAAAATTTGCCAATTATTTTTTCTGCAACCTGAATTCCATCTACTGCGGCAGACATTATACCTCCTGCATATCCAGCCCCTTCTCCTGCAGGATAAACGCCTCTCACATTGCTTTCAAAGTTTGCATCACGCGTTATTTTGATAGGAGATGAGCTTCTTGTTTCAAAGCCTGTGATAATTGCATCTTTATGATCGAAGCCTTCAATTTTTTTGCCAAACGCTACAAGCGCATCTGCTATTGCATCACCCACTTCTCGCGACATATGCTCTCTCAAATTCACCATCGTTACGCCCGGCTTGTATGTTGGCTCAACGCTTCCAATTTTGGTTGTTGTAATATTATTCAAAAAATCTTCTACTCTCTGAATCGGTGCATTATAATTATGTCCTGCAATGTCGAATGCCAACGATTCCAGCGATTCTTGCATGCGCACCCCTTCCAAAGCATCGGCTGTTGCAAAATCTTCTCGGGCAACATTTACCAGCAAGGCGCTGTTAGCATTATCTCCATCKCGTTTATAAAAGCTCATTCCATTTGTCACCACTCGCCCTTCTTGAGAGCTGGCTCCCACAACAACTCCTCCAGGACACATGCAAAAGCTATACACATTCTTCTCTCCAACTTTACAAGATAATTTATAGTCTGCAGCCTCTAAMGCYGGRTGATTTTGAAACTCCCCATACTGAGCCTTGTTAATCCACTCTTGCTTATGCTCGATTCTTACACCCATAGCAAATGGCTTTTGCTCCATTTTAACCGAGGTTTGTGCCAACATTCTAAAGGTATCTCTCGCGCTATGTCCCAACGCTAGTACACATGCTGTTGCAGGGATTTTCCATACTTCGTTCGACTTTGTATTTTGCACAGCTATTGCTTTTAGCTGATCATCTTCTATTTGCAGATCTGCYARYTTTGMATTAAACATAAACGTGCCACCAAGATGCTCAATTTCCTTACGCATTTTTACAATAATTGACCTTAACAAATCTGTACCAATATGCGGTTTATGCTTATATAAGACATCCTCTGGCGCACCGAATTTAACAAATTCTTCCAACACTTTTCGACATCTAGGATTCTTGATTTGAGTGGTCAACTTGCCATCAGAAAATGTTCCTGCACCACCTTCTCCAAATTGTACATTAGAGTTTTGATCCAATATTCGGCTTTCCCAAAATTTTTTTACATCTTCAACTCGTACATCTACTTCGCTTCCTCGCTCTACCACCAAAGGCTTATAACCACTTTGTGCCAAAATTAGCGCAGCAAACAAGCCGCATGGCCCTGCTCCGACAATTACGGGTCTAGCCCCCAACGCAGCAGATCCCCTTGCCGGATACTCATACGGAACAATATCCGATTTAGTCGCTCGCTTTTCTCGTATCAGCTGCTCATCTTTTGTTGTGGCAACATCCACGGTGTAAACAAATTTGATCTCTCTCTTTCGCGCATCAATAGACTTGCGAATTATCCTTAAATCTATTACATCTGCAGCACCTATTCTCAACTGTTTAACCACTTTAGCTAATAGCAAATCCTCGCTTTCATCTAATTTGAGACTAACTTCATTCACTCTAATCATTTCTATGTCTCCCTTTTAACTGCTATATATACTTCTAGCAACTGCGGCTGCCGTCGACCAAGCCCATTGCAAATTATATCCTCCGCARTCTCCATCTACATCTACCACTTCTCCCATAAAATATAGACCTTTGATCTKTTTCGACTCCATTGTTGCAATATCAATATCTTCTAGACTTACCCCTCCTATMGTTGCTTGTGCAAATTTAAATGACCGAGTYCCTGCGATGGCAAATTTAAGCGATTTCATGGTTTTGGCCAAATTCTCAACCTCTTCATATTCCAGGGTGTCCACRCTGCGAGTTGCTTTTCCTAGATCGGCTGCCTTGATAATTGAAATAGCAACCTTTTTGTTTTGCCATCCCAAAAACATTTCTGCAACTGTGTGATGCGGATTTTTTGCAATCCTCGAATAAATCATTGCAATAACTTCTTCTTCCGTTAGATCTTTCACCAAATCTAGCGTTATTTCTGTGGTGAGCGCATTAGAAATTTGCCTACTTATATTAAATATTGCCGGGCCCGACAACCCATCTTCTGTAAATAAAACTTCTCCATACTCCGTTTTATCTCCTGCCGTCACTTTTGCTTTCACTCTTGTTCCTTGTAACATTTTGCAATATACTGTATTTGACTTTATGTGTACCAAAGTCGGAAGTAATGGCTCGATTTTATGCCCTAATTTTTCCAAAATTTTATAAATCGTATAATCTTCTTTTACGCCAGCAAGCCCTCCCGTCGCTATTACAACTTTAGCCGCGGTGTATACCTTCCCATCAATCGTTTCTAGAGCAAAATGCCCTTTTTTATATTTAATATCAACTACAGCAGCATTTGTCACGACGTCAACTTCTGCCGCATTGACTGCAATTCGTAGCACATCTAGTACACTACTAGCCTGTTCCGAAGCCGGGAAGATCTTTGCGTTTTCTGAGATAGGTACAATTCCCAAGTTTTCAAAAAACTCGATAGTTTGTTCATATCCAAAGGCTGTAATGGGCGCAAAAAAACTTTTTTTATAGTGTGAGTGAAAATTTTCTGGCAATAGTTTTTCATTCGTGAGATTGCATCTACCGTTTCCTGTTGCCAATAATTTTTTTCCTACCTTATCATTTTTTTCTAAAATAGTTACAGAAGCTTTGTTCAGCAGCACTGCACATGCGAGCCCTGCAGCTCCTCCTCCAACAATCACTACCTCTTTCAATGTTATCCTCTTTTCTATCTACTCGCTCTACTCGCTTAAATTTTGTAGCAATCTTTCTATATAGAAAGGGTTATCTTCTAGCTTTAACTTATCTACCTCCGATACAGCAATGACTTCATGTGCAAGCAGAGTGTTCTCATAGCTCGAAAAATCCTTTGCTTGTAGACCCAGTTTTTGAAACCCATTCTCTAAGCAAATCCCTATTTCGTTGTCCATAATGCCCAAATAATATGTCACTTCTTGTGGTTCCACAATAACATTTTTTTCTAGTACAACTTTGTCGTCACTAAACTCCACAACATCATAACTTTCATAAAGCACCTCCAATTCTTCTTTTGTAAGACCCATAACAGAATATGCGTTGAGCTCATTTGTGGAAACAACCTCGCCATTCTGATCGACAGCAATCTGCTCAACTTTAGTAGTTGGCAAAACCACAGGATCTTTTATCTCTTTAACCGGAGGACCCATCACAATCTCTTGCTCGATTTCAACGGGTGCAGCGGTTTCTGCATTCAAATTTGGAATTGGCACAGTATCTTTGTCATAACCAAATTTATTCACTGAAAAAAAAGTTGCCGAAAACGCAACAATTCCTACTATTATCAGTGAAAGTATGAATTTTATCATAAAAAAACCTCCCAAAAATTTTAATAATAAAGATTATTACCAAAATTTTGAAGTTTTACACATCATTTTTTAATATTTCTTTGAAGCAACTTTCAAAAAATTCAGTTATGTATCTGTTACTATTAATGTCGCATCCGCGATAATTTGCAATTATAGATTTGTTTTGTATAACTCACTTCGCATACTTTGATCTTTTTTAACATAATTATTAGTGATAGAAATTTCCTTATTAGGAGGTAGTATGGATACTTTAGGCAATACCAAACACGTATTTGCAAGTAGCAACACTTACAAAGGTATAAGCTCACTACTTAGTGACAGACTAGATCATCTTAACACATCTACACTCTATATTATTAAAGGCGCAGTTGGCACCGGCAAATCTTCATTTTTAAAACGTCTAGGCAACTTTTTGGCAGACACAGGCCAGGAGATCATTTTTTACCACAACACTATCGATACTTCTTTTCTTGATAGCATCTATATTACAAATTCCAACATACTCATTACAACTACGAACAGCATTGATATTAGCAGCTCTCTACATTCGTGGACAGTAATTGATTTTGATTCGCTTATCGATAAAAGCAAGTTATCTGACGATGATGAATTTGTATTAAACACTTTTAATTCTGCATTCACAAGAAATTTGGAAAAATCTAAATTTTATCTCGAAAGCGCTCAGGCCATATATAAGTCATATCTCCACTCTACCGAAATAGGCTTGCTTAAATCTGCAAAGTTGAAGTATGAAAATGCGCGCATCAAGAATGTATTTCAATTGGCTCCTGAAAAAGAAGGCAACGGCAGCGGGCATGCTACGTATCTATATAGCTATGCTTTAACCAGTAATGGCATCGTAGACTATATTCACACTTTAATAGGCAAAAGCAAAACTATATATCTAATTAAGGAAAATCTTGTATGCCAGTCTAAAGATCTAATGCGTAGATTACACAATCTTTTTTTACACAACGGCTATGATATCTCCTGCTCATTATCTCCTTTTGACAAAGACAAAATTGAAGATATAGTTGTACCAGAACTTTCTTTTGGTATTACAGTTAGCAATCTATTTAGAAAGCCAAAAATCTTTCCAACTGATATCTTCGATTTCGATCATTGTGTCGACTACGAAGCGCTTGTACCTATAGCTGCAGAGTCTGATAAAGATTTTACTTTATTTATGTCTTTACTCGATAAAGCATATTTTGCAATGGACCAGGCAAATCAAGATCTTATCAATACCAAAAAATTTCATTCCAAATACCTGAATTTTGATAAAATAGATGTACTATTTAGTGAATTAGCAGAAAATTTTATCAAATAAYCCTACTCTTCCATTTTCGAATCGCGGCACATTAATTTCTTAATTTCTTTTCTTACAGAGGCATCTTCAAATAAACTCCTGTAGATTGCTTCTGTAATGGGCATTTCTACTCCACACTTTTTGCTAAGCTGATATGCCGCTTTTGTAGCCGGGATTCCTTCTACCACCATATTAACTTTTTTGATGGTCTCATCTAGTGAAAATCCTTGTGCAATCAATTCTCCTGCACGCCTATTTCTACTATGCCCACTTGTGCAAGTTACGATCAAATCGCCTATTCCTGCCAACCCATTAAGCGTATTGATTTGCGCACCCATTGCAACACTCAATCTCGAAATTTCGGCAATTCCACGCGTCATCAAAGCGGCCTTAGTATTATCACCATATCCCAATCCTTCTATTGCCCCTGCCGCCAATGCAATAATATTTTTTAAAGCACCTCCTAGTTCCACTCCCACAATATCTTCGTTTAGATACACTCTAAAATATGGAGCAGTAAATACTACCTGTACAACACGAGCGGCCTCCAAGTTTGTGGAGCTCACCACTACCGCTGTTGGCATATGCCTTGCAACTTCTTCTGCATGACTTGGCCCAGAAAGTACGACCACGTCGTTAGCTATCTCTTCTGCAATCACTTCCGAAAACCTGCGTAACGTATCGGGCTCCAACCCCTTTGCCACATTTACAACTACCGCATCTTCTAGCAAATATGCTGCTATATTTTGGGCAGTTGAACGAACCGCAAACGATGGCACTGCCACCACAACGATTTTGGCTTCTGCCAATGCTTCGCTCATATCGGACGTGATATATATTTCTATTGGAATTTTCACTCCCGGAAAGCATCGTTTATTTTCCCTATGCAATAAAATTTCTTCTTTCTCTTTTTCATCAAAACACCATATCGTTACATCATTTCTATTATCGTTTAATAACAAAGCCAGAGCCAGTCCCCAGCCTCCTGCACCTAATACTGTCACATTCATGTTGTCATCTCCCAATTATATTTACTTTTTGGTTCCTACCTTAGATTCAGTTCCTTTTATCATTCTGCCAATATTTGAATGATGCCGAAAGATTGTTATTCCAGCAATGACAAATCCCAGTATCACTGCCTCTCTTCTATACGGCGCAGTTCTATATAAAAAATAGATGCATACCGGCACCGAACTTGTAAGTAACATAGAGCTTAGCGAAACTATCTTAGATAATTTCAAGCTGATATAAAAAACTATCGTTGAAATTAGCCCAATTCTAATATCTATCATATAAATTGCGCCAACAGTTACCGCAACACCTTTGCCACCCTTAAATCCAAAGTATATCGGATAGCTATGACCTATTATTGCCCCAATTGCGGCATAAAGCGCTGCTATTATCTGATGATCCGCATAGCAAATCTTTGCAATTACCACGGCTATCGCAGCCTTTGCAATGTCGCAACAAAACACTGCAATTCCTGCCTTTTTGCCATAAATTCTAATGACATTGGTGCTGCCTGCATTACCGCTTCCTTGCTCTCTAATATCTTTGCCTCTCATGTATTTGCTATAGATTATTGCAGATTGGATACTGCCTAACAAGTATCCAACTACGAGCATAATTACTCTATACATCTTTCGCCCCTTTCTCTCTTACAATAAAGTGAATCGGCGTACCCTTAAACCCAAAAGCTTCACGCATCTGATTTTCGATATAACGTTGATACGAGAAGTGTAATAAATTTTTGTCATTTACAAATAAAATAAATGTAGGAGGTTTAATGCTTACCTGAGTCATATAATATATTTTTAATGCTTTGCCCTTATCTGACGGCGGCTGATTTTGCCCCATTGCCTCTATAAGCACATCATTTAGAACTCCCGTGCTGATACGCAGCGTTTGATTTTGAGCGATGATTTTTATGGTATCAAAAAGTTTGTTTACTCGCTGCCCCGTCAATGCCGAAATAAATGCGCAAGGTGCATATTTCATGTATGCCAACGTATTTACTAGCTCTTTTGTAAACTGATTCATAGTCTTGTCATTTTTTTCGATAGCATCCCATTTATTTACAACTATTATCGAGCCTTTGCCTGCCTCATGAGCCATTCCAGCAATCTTCGTATCCTGTTCCGTAATTCCTTCGTTTGCATCAATTAAAATCAAAACTATGTCCGCTCGTTCTATGGCAGAAATGGTTCGGATTACGCTATATTTTTCGATGTCCTCCTTTACTTTTTTACGCTTTCTTACCCCTGCTGTATCTATTAGCACATACTTTTGCCCATCAATCACAACTTCAGTATCTACACTTTCTCTCGTTGTTCCTGCTATATCGCTTACAATTACTCTGTCTTCTCCCAAAATTTTGTTTACAAGAGAACTCTTACCTACATTAGGTTTTCCCACTATTGCAACTTTTATAGCATCTTCATCTTCAATTTCTACATATTCTTCTGGAAAATGTGCGCATACTTCATCTAGCATATCTCCCAAATTTAGCGGCTGACTTGCAGAAACAGGGATCGGCTCTCCAAGCCCCAAGCTATAAAACTCATATATCCCCATATGATACTTTGCCATATCATCTACTTTATTTACCACCAACACCACTGGCTTTTGCGATTTGCGTACCATATTGGCAACATGCATATCGCTATCTACAACTCCGGTTTTTACATCCACCAAAAATATAATTACATCTGCAGTATCAATTGCCACTTCTGCTTGTTTTCGCATTTGCGATAAAATAACGTCGTTGCTATCGGGCTCTATCCCTCCTGTATCAACAAGCGTAAATTTTTTGTTAAGCCATTCTGCATCTGCATAAATTCTGTCTCTTGTTACTCCGGGTGTATCATCGATAATCGATATTTTTGCCTTTGCCAATCTATTAAATAGAGTAGATTTTCCCACATTTGGTCTACCCACTACCGCTACTACTGGTTTATTCATAACTGTTCCTTCCGTGTGTGCATCTTCTGCATCACTCATTTAATTTTTCTATACAAGTAAGTTAATCCACGCGCATCCATCGCTGTGCGGCATCACCTGTACTTCGCTGTTCAACTCTGCTTCTAATTGCGCAACGGTTTTATTGTCCAAGAAGATGTCCTCATCCATTTTCAGCATGTTATCAGCAATTAAAATTATTTTTCCTTTCAGATCTACATTTTTTAAATTTTTTATTATATCTTCTGCTGTTATCAATCCTGTTACGGTGACTGTCTTTCCAAAATATTCGTTTTTCACTTTACGTACATCTATTTCTATATCTGGAAACTTCTCATTTACTAGCTTAACATTATTTGCCATAAAATCATAGGCAATTTCCCCAACAGGACAAATATATTTTGCCGCCACGTCGCTTTCTTCTATTTCAGCAAGTCTCTTAGTCAACTCATATCTAAATTTAGCCAACATTCCGACGCCATTGTCAATTACCGGAAACCCTTCGTAATTTTCATATTTTGGCATTTTTTCTTCTGCAACTACATAAAATTCATCTGCTGCAAATACAAAACGCGTATCCATTTTCTCCAGATAAAATTTTTGCCACTTGTTTACTGTTTCTATCACTACTGCGGCGGACTGCTTGTCAAAGACCTCTACTTGCGCCAATTCATTTCGAAATTTTGTAACTCCAACCGGCACAATGCTCAACGACAAAATGTTGGGAATGAATTCACTAAGCGCTTTAATAGTATCATCTAAAACTTTGCCATCATTTAAACCTTTGCATAAAACTATCTGTGCATTAATCTGAATACCCAAACCTATAATACGTCGAATATGTTCTAAAATTTCACCCGCTCTCTTATTAGTAAGTATATCTCTTCTAACTGCTGGATCTGTGGCATGAATCGAAATATTTATCGGCGAAAGCTTATGTTTGGCGAGTCTAGCGTAATCTTCTTCTAGCATATTTGTCAGCGTTACATAGTTTCCATACAAATACGACAGCCTCCAATCATCATCCTTGAAATATACGGTCTTTCGCATATTGGGTGGCAGCTGATCTATAAAACAAAACTTACACTTGTTCTGGCAACTTTTTACCTCATCCATCAAATCTGTTTCAAATACCAATCCCAAGTCTTCATCTTCATCTTTTTCAAAGCTTAGCAGAACCTCTTCGCCATCACTGCTTTCTATAAGTAATTCAATATTTTCACTGCAAACTAAAAATCGGTAATCAAAGACATCCACTACTTCTTCTGCGTTGATTGATACCAAAAAATCTCCAGCTTCTATTCCTAATTCCTCTGCAATTGAGCCTTCTGCAACTGCGCATATTCTATGTTTTTTCATATTTACACCTTTTTTATATTATTTGTTTTTTTGCTGCAACAACTGCAGCAATTGCCATATTCTACCTTATTGCCATAAGCCCTGCTGCCAAGCCTCTCTCCGCACCATCTCTCCGATGCGAAAAAAACTTATCTGCATTGTTCGGGCAACACGTACATTCGCCTGCAACATAAATTTTTGATACTCCCACACTTTCCAAGCTTTTTTTATTACATGCCCATAGGTCAATATTAAATTTTCCCGACTCCGCATTAGCAGTTACAAATTCCTTAAATATTTCCTTTTCCATAAATATATCGCTTACATCGTTGTGTACTTCAAAACAGTTTTTACAGATAGAAGGTCCGATTCCTACTTCTATCTCTGAAAACGGCACTCCAAACCGCTCATTAAATGCCACTGCCATCGATTTACCTATCTCCAAAACAGTGCCCCTCCATCCGGCATGCGCCATTCCTATTGCAGTCACTGTTGGTGCATAAAAAAATAGAGGTACGCAATCAGCATAGTATGTCACGAGCGTTATACCCTTTTCGTTGGTGTATATTCCGTCCACATCAGTAAACCGATTTGGCTTTGTTACACCATTGCCGCAATCGGACTTTTTTACAAACCTAATATTTTTTGTATGAGTTTGGTTAGATGCGACAAAACTCTCTAGCTCTACACCTATAGCATCTGCAACTATTTTATAATTTGTTATAACAGCCGCGACGGCGTCACCTCTAGAAAATCCCATATTCATGGAGCTATAAACCCCGGTGCTTACGCCTCCATCTCGTGTAGTGTATGCTTGTATCGCAGCTGTTTCTTCCCATTCCTTAAACGTGAACATTGATTAAGCCTCCTCAAATGCATTCACAATATGATTAATGCTTTCATTACCAAAAACTTCGATTACATCGAATCTACAAAATGCATCCAATTGCGTAGCAAACAAATACTGCTTAGCAGTGGATATGATCTTCCTCTGCTTCTGCAGTGTCACAGCTTCTTTTGGCGTCCCATATTGATTTTTGGATCTATACTTTACTTCAGCAAACACAAGATATTCACCAGCCTTAGCAATTATGTCTATCTCACCATTTTTAGTTCGAAAATTTGTTTCTATAATTTCGTATTGCTTATCTAGTAAATAATTTTTCACCAAAAGCTCATACTTGGCACCTATTTCTCTACTATTTAATTTTCGCATATAGTTCATCAATATCTCCCACCATAATTAAAATTTTAGCCACCAGTTCATAAACTTCTTCTGGTATTTGACTACCTATCTCCACCTCTGTTAAAAGATTTGCCAAATTTTTATCTTCATATACAGGAATCTCATTTTTTTCTGCAGTAGCAATTATATTCTCTGCAACCTTCCCCTTCCCTTTTGCTGTTACCTCTGGCGCCTCGGCTTTATATGACAATGCAACTGCTTTTTTCATCGTTTATATTTCTCCTCTCTTTATTATAAAAATAGACAAAAAAAAACTTCTTACAATTAGTGTAAGAAGCTATGTAATAATTTATTCTTCAAAAGCCGCCACTTCCTCAAAAGTATCTTCATCGGAAATTTGAATCATCTCATATTTTTCTAAAATAGTTTTTTGGATTTTGTCTCTTGTTTCAGAGTTTATAGGGTGTGCTATGTCTCTAAACTCCCCGTCAAGAGTCTTACGTGATGGCATTGCGATAAATCTTCCTTTATCTCCTTCGATAACCTTTATGTCATGTACCACAAATTCGTTATCAAAAGTTACTGATACTACCGCCTTCATTTTTCCGTCTTTATTGATTTTTCTCACTCTGATATCTGTAATTCC
>NZ_ABEQ01000019.3 GCF_000171335.1 Candidatus Epulonipiscium viviparus | reverse complement strand
AACTTTGGAGGCTATTATGAATATAAAGAAATTTTTACTAACAGCACTGACGGCAATTGCCATCTCCGCAACTTTGATAGGATGTGGTGGCGATACAGACTCGGCGGCTACCGTAGCTGATAATTTAGATTTGTATACACCACTTGGCACCTACCCTGTTGTCAAAGAGGGAGTTGATATCTCATTTACAGCATTTGCACCTTTGCTAACTAATATAACTACATATGCCTATGACACAAATTTATTTACAAAGCATTTCCAAGATTTGACAGGTGTTGAGATCGAATGGGTTGAATGTACTTCTGCAGATAAAAAGCAAAAATTTAATGTAATGATGACCGGAGGAGACTATACAGACGTAATTTTAGAAATGCAAAATACCCTTTCTGAGTTATCTCTGTATGGATCTCAAGGAATCTTTATTCCGCTAAACGATCTAATCGACCAGTATATGCCAAATTTGAAAGCAGTGCTCGAGAAAAATCCACACGTCGTCGACGCCTGGACTGCGACTGATGGAAACATTTACTCGCTTCCTAAAATTTCTGGCAGCCTTAACAACCAAGTCGGCAATAAAATGTGGATGAATCAGGTGTGGCTAGACAATTTGGGATTAGAAGTACCTACTAATATCGACGAATTTTATAATGTGCTGAAAGCATTTAAGGAGCAAGACGCTAATGGCAATGGCGACCCGAACGATGAAATTCCTTTGACCGGATCTTATAAATCATGGGCAGGCGATATTACACTATTTATTGGCAACATGTTTCAGCCTATGTCTAACTCGTCCAAATTTCTAAATATTGATGAAGACGGCCAAATTTTCTATGCGAAGTCGACAGATGAGTGGAAAGAAGCGCTTAAATTTATGAATAAGCTTCATGATGAGGGGTTATTTGACCCTATGTATTTCTCGCAAACGTCTGATCAGCTAATAAAGTTGGCATCAAATCCTGCAGCTGCCGTCGTGGGCACCACAGTTGGCGGGTCAGTTACAGTATTTGCCAATACCACAAACCATGAGCGATGGGGACAATACACTTGGGTGCCACCAATTGAAGGACCAACCGGGCTAATTTCTACAGCGCACACACCTGATTTTGGCAAGGCAGTTTTATCGATCACAAACAGATGCGAAAACCCAATAGCTGTTGCGCGCATGTTTGACTATATGTATGATGCTGAAGGCAAGGGCACCTTTGCAAATGAATATGGATTAGAGGGGACGGGACGATATCGACTAGCCGAAGAGGGCACCAAAAATTATGTTGGCGGACCTGCAGAAGTTATCAACCTCTCAGCCGATGCGGCAAAAGACGTTAGCTGGGGTGGACTTGGACCAGGGTATCACGACGAAGACTGGCTACTTATGTTCGGGGTAAGCGACAAACCATCTGAGGAAGTTGGGTATCTTCTCTATCGTGCCGGGCAAGACTATATCGATCATGCGCAAGATATCGATACTATGATTCCTCCATTAGCATTTGATTTGGATGACTCTCGAATTTTGGTTGATGTAGAAACCAATCTTGGAATGTATCTCGATCAGGCAACTGCCGACTTTATCACTGGCAAAGTGGATATCGACGAGGGATGGGACGACTATTTAGAACAGCTAAGTAATATCGGTATAAACCAATATATTTCAGTGCATCAGGAGGCGCTCGATTTAAAATTATCTGAATAAATTTGTGTGGACGAGACTTCGGTTTCGTCTTTATTTTTTTCCAATTTTTGCCGATATATTATGTATAATAGGACAAGGAGGTACATATGGCACTAATATTTTTGGGATATTTCATAAATTTTATACCCAATTTCTTGGGTTATTTGATTATTGCAGCTGGGCTATCTTCGCTGCTCGTCAATCAAAAAACTTATTCACTGATAGCAGCAAAGCAATGGGCTCTGATGCTTTCCATTGTTACATTTTTTCAAGCAATTATTTTTTTATTTGAGACGCAAAACTTTTCAAACAATTCAATAACAATATTATCAACTGCATTCAATTTAACTAATCTTTATTTTATATATCTACTAGCAGTTAGTTTTCAGAGCATTGCAACAACTTTGGGAGCAATACTAAGAACTAAACTGGTATTTTTTACATTAGGTATTTCAGTTATTTTATTAGTTTTTGACGCAATATTCAGTTTTATTGGTAGTGAATCTGAAGTAATGCCTATGTTACTATTCGTTACACAAATTGTACAATATTGTGCAGTTTTAATTTTAGTTATACGAATTAGTATCATGCGCAGAAAGTATCGATACACTCATGGTTAAATTAATACCACACACAAAGATAAGGAGGTAGACATGACACTAATATTTTGGGGATACTTATTTATACTCTTTAACGATGTTATTCTTGACGATATTATTCTAGGAATATCATCTTTAAATTTTATTGCCTATATAATGATTGCAATAGGACTCACACGTTGGATAGAGAAAAGCAAAAGTTATAAGCTTGTCGCAGCCAAACAATGGGCAATTGGACTTGCCATCGTTTCGTTATTATATGAAGTCATAATTTTTTCGTCAATTTTTGGGTTGGATTATATATCGCTTTCCTCACCCTTTGCGACGCTGATAAGCGCTGCATTTAGTTTGGCATCTATATACCTACTATGTTTAATTACATTGGGAATAAAAGATTTTGCTACATCTTTGGAGATTAAATTAAATACTAATCCAATACTAATTTTGGCACGAATTTCAGCTTTGCTAGTATTTATTACGCCTATACTAATAATAATAGATAGCGAATCGCTGTCGATTTATTCATCTATCCAAATTCCATTGAGTCTATTGCAAATAGTAGGCATAATTATGTTTTTAAATATGATGCAACGAGCAACCGCTGCATATGTCCAATCAGAAGATATTACGTAATCTTCACTAGCGATACTAATAGGGTGTCGCTTTTTTTATAATAAAAATAACAATTTATCTTAAAATTTTCATATTMATGTGATATTTTATAGGTAGGGGGGGCGATTTATTCATGGCACAAATATTTTGGGGATACCTATTTATATTCTTTAGCATATCGTTAAATGGAATCGATTTACTTCCAGATTGCTTAGGATACTTTTTTATAATGAAAGGTGCAATATTTTTATCCAGTACGAGCAAACACTTTGTTGCAGCAAAACCTTGGTCAATCGGTCTTGCCATAATTACATTACTCGAACTAATTAACAACTCCTTTATCGGGTTGTATCTCGGCGAAACTATTGCGTCCTTACTCGGCGCCGCACTGAAATTTGCCGACCTGTATTTATTATATATAATTATATTAGGCATTAAAGATTTGGCAGCTTCTACGCTAGAACAGGCACAGGAGAATGCAAAACCCGTATTTTCTGCAATGGCTGTTGATGCTACAACACTGGATATACAGACTGTAACTGAATTGATTGAATCGGCTGATGCCGAAGAAAATATACGCAATGCATCATTGTTCCGTCGCGTCGCTACTGCCATGAAATTAAATGCCAAGACAAAGATCTTTTTACCGTTGTGGAAAATAATGCTTRTTGTTCAAGTTGCTTCGGTAGTATTCTCTGCCTTTGCATTGGACCTTTCTGTCGATGCATCTGCTGAAGTTGTAGCAAGTGAAGTGATCCCATCCACTATATTTACTGTTGGATCCGAAGTTTTAATTGCGATCAGTATTCTGTTGATGTTCATATTTTTATTTGTAATGTATCAGCTTAATTTAACATATGAATATTTTAATAAATCTAGATAGCAACAGAGCCCCATTTTGGGGCTTTTTTTTGTTCAATAATGAATACAATGTGGGCAGTTATATTGCCCTGGATATTTTTTATGAGGCAAGCATTTATGGCCATTCCAGATGAATTGATAGAGGCGGTTTGATAGCCCAAAAGTACCTAATCGAGGGTGTCGCATCTTCTGGAATTAAAGGGTAATCAATTATTTAATCACAAGTTTCCATATTCTTCCTAAAATGATCACTGTGCATCTTAAATGAATTTACCATACCTATCATATAAAAGGCACTGTTATGTCCACCATTTCTCAAGCTATATTCATGATCTTTCTCAATACTCAATAAATATTCATGCGTTTTTACAGTATTTTGATAATCAACGGCAGTGTCTTGAAGCCCGCAGTCCAGATAAAAATCATACGCTTTCATTTGCTCCGCATTTAAAGATTTTAATAAAGATAGTGTGGCATCGCTTAAGGCTCCCATATGACTTGCAATAGAAGAATACAAATCCGGATTTGATAGACCAAGAGTCATAGCGCCATGACCACCCATAGATATTCCAGTTAAGCCACGAAACTCAGCTTCATTTATAGTGCGATAGTTATTTTCAATTTCTGATCTTATTTCGCTGGTAATATGAGATGCCCATGGGCCTGTGCCATTAAGATTGGTGGGGTTGTATTCTGTATCAGCATACCAACTTGATAGCCCAGAATCTGGCATCACAACAATCATTTCCATAATATTTCCATTTTGTATTTGCTCATTTAAAAAGCTTTCAATTTTGTCCACKGTCACAAATGATTTGCTACTCGAATTTATTCCGTGCAGCAAATAAACTACCGGATATTGTTTACTAGTATTTTCATAATACGATGGTGGCAAATAAATATTATAGCTTAATTTGATAGATTTGCCATTTTTATCTTTAAATAAAGCCGAATCATACGTTGTAGTATAGCAGTGGCTCATGTTTCCTTGCTCATAGAACACATCATCAATAACACTAAAATATTGAGTAATATCAGCATCCAAAACAACCTGATTTGACGCATCTATAATTTTTCGATTCGCTTCATAACTATATACACCATTATCATCTAGCCAAAAACTTTGATCCGCATCTATGACACTTAATCCTTCGCTATAGTTGTTTTTGAAATCTAKCAAATAATCCGACTTATTCTCAAAATTTTGCATATAATTTGGCATAACCGTTCTGGCATATGCAGTAAAGTTATAGTCTTCAATTGCCTTTTTCTGCGCATTTATTATTTCTTCAAATTCCTCGCTATATCCATTAATTGTTGGCAAGCCTTTTACCTTTCTTACAGCGATATCATCGCTACAAATCGCATATCCATCTCCAACATAAAATCCACCATCTCCATTATTATTAAAAACTCTTATTGCAATTTCATTGGTACCGCCTTCGTTCAAAATATCTGCTGGTATAGAATACTCTCTATTAATTTCCCAATAAGACTTTTCGAACACAATTGAGTCTTCGCTATTTTCGGGATTATAGTTAAAGCCCCCTGTAGAGCTAGTATTGATTATAGCTTCTTTGTTATGATTGATAAATCCACTAGATGCGACTGGTTGCCCATTAATATATACTACATCCGCATCATCAATCACGCCCAATATCAAAGTTACATCTTCATTATTGGTAAAATTTTCTGGCAATTTAAATTCTGCGGCAACCCAAGTTTCTGACCATTGTTTAAACAAAGGAGTTCCATCGTTTTTGGTTAGAGGTTCAAATCCTGCATGATCATCATTAGTAGGCATATTTAAAGTCTCCCAAGTTTTAAAAACTGCACTAGATGGAACTGCTGCAAGCTCTATATCCTCTGTTGCAATTCCATCTTTTGTATAAGAAAGCAATCCGAACATGTGATTATATGTACGATATTCTTTGAAATGCCATGGTTCGTCGTCCAATCTTACAAATTTTGCTGTATCTTGCTCTACTGCATAAATATTCGAAATACCTAATGCCATAGTTGTTAGCATCAAAAATGCTAGTGACTTTTTCATAAAAAATGCTCCTTTTTTTATAAAATCATATAAAATTTAATAATAATATTCCTTTTCAATATATGTCCGATTACATTATAATATAACACTAGAAATAATCACTATCAAAAAAAAGAATAAAAACTAAAATTTCATCCTTTAGTCTTTATTCTTGATTCTTTATCAAGCAATGGAGATATTCCGTTATCGCATCTACTTTGTATTTTCTATTTTCTATTTTATCTGCCTTAAATCTGCGATATTCAGTAGTCACAGCTTTATATTTGCCATATTTTCCCATAATAAATTTAATTGCATCAAAATTCATTAGTCCTTCATTATTGTAACTTAGAAAGATAAACTTAAAATCGGCATCTGCAATAAGATTTTCAAAGGCAACTTCTACTGTTCGCCTAGAGCAGAAATCACTTTTTTGATTTTTGTAATCTCGAAGTCCAGTTTTGCCTCTAATTTGGGGATTATCATATTTTGATATTGTTTCTAAGATGTGATAATTGGCACCATATTGCCTTGCATTATAAGGAGGGTCAAGATATAAAACATCTCCTTTAATATTTTTAATTAGATCATTACTATTAATATTATAGACTACTCCATCGTTAGAGCCCTTTATTATTGGTAGCAGTTCAAGCTCAAAATTTTTTTGAGCTGATTTTTTTATGTGTTTTAAAAATGCGCCATAAACTGATGTTGTATTTGCATATTTATCGATTGAATTTATTAAGCTTGCAAGAAAATAATAGTATTGATTGTCATTAATTTGTCGATTTACATATAGTTTTTCGAGTTCTTGCCTAATTGCATCGCACTTACGACCATTGTAATCTGAAAAATAGTTTCTATTGCTACCCGATCCTGCGCAAT
The DNA here is from genome assembly GCF_000171335.1 of Candidatus Epulonipiscium viviparus. Taxonomy (GTDB): domain Bacteria; phylum Bacillota; class Clostridia; order Lachnospirales; family Cellulosilyticaceae; genus Epulonipiscioides; species Epulonipiscioides viviparus. The sequence continues at coordinate 31,672 of NZ_ABEQ01000019.3, read as the reverse complement.
AATTATTAAAGATAAATCCATCGACACCTTCGAGATTGTTTAAATATTTTAGTAGCGACACATCCATCTCAGAATTATTTTCGATATAGTGCTTACTTAAAATATAACTATACCACTGGATATCGTTAGAAATAACTTTACATCCATTTTTTTTAAAATTAACACCAACAATCCCTGTCCCAGCAAACAAATCGGCAAAAACAAAATACTTTCCTTTTGTATATCCCGTTATATCATATATAGTATCTTCCAAAAAGTCCATTAATGATAATTTTGAACCTATATAATTCATTCTTAAATCCTCATTTTTTTATATTATTTTACCCATGCGGTCTCTACCACTTTGTGTTGTATGTATACCATAAAAATAACAAAATTACAATGCTTTTACTAATATTTTAATTTTTTATATTCTATCACTCACACTTGCACTATATTTTATCATTATTTATTTTGTATAACATAGCTAATAAAAAAATTATATTCGCTATTTTATTATGAAATACTACTTTAAAATAACTTTATAGTGCAATATAAACAAATATTTTAATTTACTCTTCATTGATTTTATAAACAATCACATTTGCATTTACTATTGCTTCTTCATAGCTATCTGGAATAGAGTCTGTAATAATATAGTCAATATCCTCGAATTTCGCTGCAGCATATAAATTTACTGTATCAAATTTATCGGAATCAATCATCAAATACCACTTCTGAGACATCCTCGATACATAATCATACACAGGTAAACTGATCACCGATGATACCGCCAGACCTTGTTTAAGGTTAACTGCCGAAGCACTGGTAAATGCTTTGTCTACTCTTATATTCTCTAAAAAATTTGCAGAATTTTGATGATTATTTTTAGGACTAGAAAACAAAGTTAGACCATCTGTAGAAGTAACTTTTCCACCCAATAAATAAATTTCCGCTCCAGCTCGCAGTAAATTATCCAAACATCCTATGTTATTGGTTACTACCGATATGCTATTAAATTTATATAGCAATTTAGCCAATTCGCAGCATGTCCTACCAGAACCCAAAAATATAGTATCTCCTTCTTCTATTTCTTCACAAGCGCGAAGAGCTATTTTTTTTAAAATAGGATAATCACCCCTACTAAGAAAAGCAAGTTTTTTTGTAGGATCTTCTTTCAGTATCCCACCTCCATAAACTCTAGTTAATACTCCTTCACATTCTAATATAGCCAAGTCTTTTCTAATAGATACTGGACTCACGTTGTAAAAAGCTGCAAGTTCATTTACATTAATTTGTTTTTTTGTGTATAAAATTTCTCGAATTTCATGTACCCTACCTAATATAACAAAATTCCCCTTTCGTCACTAAAAATCTATATTATGTACAGTATATCTTAAAAAAAAATAGCAGTCAATAGAACGAAATCAATCAAAAGTAAATAAATAAACGTAATATATATTTAATATTGCTTTTAATATTAAGGCAGTATTATATAGTCAAATTATACAATAAATTGTCCTAATTTCTAGATATAATATACAAAAAACCAAAGCGAAACACAATGAAACTTGAATATCATATACCGATATGCTATTCTCAAATATATCAAAATAATTACAAATGAAAATGTGTATCATAAACAAACTTCGGTAAATTAGATTAGGAGGTATCAGTGAGTGAAATGAATAAATTATTAGAATTAGTTACGATAGGACGCGCCGGTATTGATTTTAATACAACCCAATTAAATACTTCTTTTGAATATATCGATGCCTACACAAAATCTATCGGAGGATCTCCAGCCAATATTGTCCAAGGTGCCGCCAAACTTGGTCTTAAGACTGCATTTATTGGCAAAATATCTGGAGATGGAATGGGCGAATACATTTACAATGATTTTCAAAAACAAGGCATTAATGTCAGCGGCTTGGTAATTGATAAAACTGGTGCTAGAAATTGTTTAGCCATTTTAGAAATATTAGACATCAAAAATAGTGGAACCTATGAAAATAAAGATACAACAGGATTTCACCATGGCACCTACTTATATCGCGAAAATACAGCGGATATGCTAATAACCCCTGACGAAATTAATGAAGAATTGATATCAAAAACTGAGTATCTATTATTTTCTGGAACAGCTTTTTCTGCAGAGCCTTCACGAAGCGCTATGTTTGCTGCTATTGAGTATGCCAAAAAATATAATACTAAAATGGTATTAGATATCGATTACAGACCATTTGGATGGAAAAATCTTACAGAGGCTTCTGCTGTGTATCAACAAGTTTGCGCAGAGATGGATATCATAATTGGCAATCGAGAAGAGTTTGACATAGTCGAGTATACTGTTATGCCCGACAATAATGACAACTCAGTTTCCGCAAAAACTTTCTTAGACATGGGCATCGAAATTGTTGTAGTTAAAGATGGCGAAAGAGGCTCTTGGACCTATACTCAAGATAATCAAGTTATAGAATGCGGTGTTATAAAAACTGAAATCAAAAAGACTTTTGGTTCTGGAGATGCCTTTGCGGCAGGCTTTATGTATGGTCTTATAAGAAACAAAGGACTATCGTATGCCATGCAATTAGGTTCGGCTTGTGCATCTATCGTATTACAGGGATATAGTTGTGCACCAGATATGCCAAGTTATGAGCAAGCAGAAAAATATCGAAAAATCAATGAATCTATGATGTTAAAATAAAAAGTAACTTTGGGAGTAATTAAAATGAAAAGTAATTTAAAGCAAGAAATTCTTCATGCCAGCAACACTAAAGGAGCAATCGTGGGATTTAATGTTTTTGGATTTGAAGATGCTATTGCTGTAATTAGAGCAGCAGAAATTTGCAACTGTCCTACATTGTTGATGCTAAATAAATTGGCCACAAAGTATCTCTCAATAGAGTCTTGGGCAGGTATGTTGCTACCCTTAATCAAATGCGCTGCAGTACCCATTTCACTTCATCTTGATCATTGCCAAGATTTTAATACAATAGTGAGAGCAATACATTCGGGATTTAGTTCTGTAATGATTGATGGTTCTCAATATTCAGTAGACGAAAACATTGCAATGACAAGGGAAATTGTTAAAATAGCGCATTGCTTTGACGTGGCTGTAGAAGGTGAAATCGGCTCAGTTCCTTATGGCGATATACCTGGAACTAAAGATATAACAACTTCTACCGAAGAAGCCAAACGCTTTGTTACTGAAAGTGGAGTTGACTGGGTTGCTGTTGCCGTGGGGCAAATCCATCGTATGTATGAGCCTATAATGCGTATTAAATTTGACAGATTACATGAGATCGAGCAAGCGATTGACACCCCTCTGGTTATTCACGGAGTTTCTGGCATCTATAAAGACGATCTACAACCATTAGTTGCTGGAAAAGTTGCTAAACTAAATTTTGGCACTGGCATTCGAGTTGCGTTTGTTGAGACTTTGAAAAAAAGCATGGCAGAACAACCAAATCAATATGATAAATTAATTTTGGCCGAAGATGCCCAGATAGCAGTCACTCAAGAAGCAATTAAAGTAATGGAAAATTTAAAAAGTAAATAATTGTTATTAAGGAGAATGAGTATATGGCAACTAAAAAACTAACCATGGCACAAGCTTTAGTAGAATTTTTGATTAACCAGTATATAGTGGTCGATGGCGTTGAAAGCAAGTTTGTTCATGGTGTTCTAGCAATTTTTGGACATGGCAACGCAGTGGGGCTTGGTCAGGCACTCGAAGAATATCAAGATCAAATTAAATGTATTGCTGGCAAAAATGAACAGGAAATCGCACACGTTGGTGTCGGTTATGCAAAGCAAAGCAGACGACGCGCGATTTTTGCTTGCACCGCTTCTATGGGACCCGGATCTCTCAATATGGTAACAGCCGCTGGTACCGCATCTGTAAATAGAATTCCTATTTTATTTTTGCCATCTGAAGGCTTTTCGGATCGTCAGCCAGACCCTGCTCTACAACAAATGGAGCACGATCAAGATGCTACGCTAACAGCTAACGATGCCTTTAAAGCGGTCAGCAAATACTTTGATAGAATAGAGCGCCCTGTACAACTAATGACAGCCATGTTAAACGCTATGCGAACATTAACTGATCCCGCAAAGACAGGAGCTGTTACAATTTGTATACCTCAAGATGTACAAGGTGAACCATATGATTATCCCGAAGAGTTTCTCCAAAAACGTTGTTGGTATGTGGATCGCGCAGAGCCTGGCAAAGACGTTATCAAAAGAGCAGTTGCAGCCATTCAAGCAGGCAAAAAACCTGTAATAGTATCTGGTGGCGGAACTCGTTATAGTGACGCCGGGGATGAGTTAGTCGCTTTTGCCAATGAATTCCAAATTCCAATTACAGAAACGCAAGCTGGCAAAGGTGAAGTTTTATCTGATGTTGATCTAAATCTTGGTGCTTCAGGAATTTGTGGAACGTTATCTGCCAATCTAATTTGTAAAAAAGCAGATATTATTTTAGCAGTTGGTACAAAACTAAATGATTTCGTAACTAATTCTAAGGCCGGATATAGCAAAGATGCCCAGATCGTTTCTATCAATACAAATCGTATGGATGCGTTTAAATTAGAAGCAGTTTCGATTGTTGCAGATGCGCGCGAAGGAATTAAGGCCCTTGGTGATGCGCTTCGCAAAGTCGGATATAAAGCTGATTGGGGTACCGAACTATCTGAAGCTAAGCAAGCTTGGGCAGATATACGGCAATCACTTGCAAAATTAGAGGCCAAAAATGGTGAAAACTTAAATCAAACTAGAGTCCTTATGGAACTAAATCCTCTATTAAAACATGATAATGTGGTTGTATCGTCTGGTAGCTTACCTTCTGATTTAGAACGAATTTGGGAAGTTAATCATAAGGGCGGGTATCATGCCGAATATGGCTTCTCTTGCATGAGCTACGAAATATCTGGAGCACTGGGCGTTAAAATGTTTGATCCTAGCAGAGATGTCTATACTTTTATTGGCGACGGCGCCTTTATGATGGGGCACTCTGATCTATATACTAGCATACAGGAACGCACCAAAATCAACGTATTGCTATTTAATAATAGCGGGCATCAATGTATTCATAATCTGCAAAAATGGCAAGGAATGGATAAAATGGGCTTTGCAACAGAATTTCGATATAGAGAAGCAAGCGGTAAATTAGACGGCAATCTAATCGATGTAAAATACGCTGAACTCGCACGCGCATATGGCGCCAACTCTTGGCGTGTCACTACTATTGCAGAACTTCATGAAGCAATTGCTCTTAGTAGACAATCGGAGGTATCTACTTTAATTGAAATTATGGTCGAGCCCGGCACTATGACAGAAGGTTACGAACATTATTGGAGAGTTGGTACAGCAGAAGTTGCAAAAAAAGATAGTGTAGTAAAAGCCTGTAAAGAAATGAAAGCTGGATTGGAATACGCAAGATGGTATTAATCACATATTTGGAGGTATTGGCATGATAAAAAAATCATTGCACGTTAAATCAATTTATAGAAGTAATATAATATCTGATATTCGCATTGCCAAAGAAGCTGGCTACGATGCTATAGAAGCCGTGGGATCTAAAGTATTAAATTATCTTGAGTCTGGCAATTCGATTGACTATCTAAAAGAAACTTTACAAAAATATGATATGAAAATCGTTAGCGTAAATGATATAGCTCATTGCGAACGCACAGATCCAGAAAATGTAAAACGCATTATAGAAGAGGCGCATGCTTTATCTAGCTTTTGTCAAGCAGTTGGCAGCCCTACTATCCAGCTTGTTCCATTATGTGCACACGAAGGCAAGCCATGGGAGCAAATCCTGGAACTTACAGCATCTAGTGTAAATCAGATTTTGGACATTGGCGCGCAATATGGAGTACGTTTTCAATTAGAGCCAGTTGCTTGGTCACCTATAAATTCTCTAAATAAAGGAATGGAGTTTATTAAATATACAGGGCGCCCTAATTTTGGTACAGTRATCGACTTTTGGCACCTATATTATGGCCAAGGCACCACATATGATGACGTTGCCAACTTAGATAAAAAGTATATCTATAACATTCATTTTTGCGATGGAACCCGCAATCCGGCTGGTACAGTATGTGATGARGAAGTCCTACGCGGCGTTTATGCAGGAGAAGGAGATATCGATTTACCGAAATGGGTTGAAGCCGTTAAAAAAACGGGTTATGACGGATATTGGTCGTATGAACTTATCAGCCGCAAACACTGGGAGCACGATACCAAAGAAGTTGCAGAAAAAACTAAAGCGCTACTAGATAAGTATTTAGATTAGGAGAATATTATGAAACTAAAACAGGATCAGCCATTTGCTGTTGGATATAATAGCATCACAGAACTAGATGGCAAACATTCAGAAATGCTTATGGATTATGGCATCTTAAAATTAGAAGCCGGCACGGTATTTAGTGATGCTAAACCGTTAGAGAAAGTTTTTTTATTGATGTATGGTGAAATTGAGGTCACATTTAACGGCGAAACTCATGTTGGAAAAAGAAGCTGCTACCTTAATGATGATGTATGGGTGTTAAACGTACCTAAAGATGTGGATGTTGTCATTACAGGTTTAGCTGCAGATAGTGAAGTTGCAATTACCCGAACCGAAAACGACATTATCTTTGCTCCAACTATCTATACTGCAGAAAATTCAGTGCGTGAAATTCGAGGAAAAGGCTTTATGAACGAAGCCGGCACTCGTATTGTTAGAACTTTTATGGATAAAAAATTAGCTCCACACTCAAATATTATGATTGGAGAAGATGTGCACTATCCAGGTAAGTGGTCTGGATTTCCATCGCATTCACATGAGCAACCTGAAATTTACTATTATAAATTTTACCCCGAAAATGGATTCGGTTTATTAAAATTGGGCGACGAAGGTGTATTAATGGAGCACAACGATACTGTAAAGATTGAACCAAACTTAGTCCATCCTCAGGTAGCTGCACCAGGATATGCTATGTATTATGTATGGGTAATCCGCCATTTAGAAAACAATCCATATATCAAACCAACTTTTGAAAAAGAGCATCTGTGGGTTGAGCAAGAGGGCGCAAAATATTGGCCAGAAATTTAATTAATATATTTGTCAGTAGAGGAGGTGAATAATGAAAATAACAGGCGCTCCAGGATGCTGGGGAATTGAAGATACCACCAATCCCTACAATCCTGCGTATCAAAAAGTTTTAGACGAAGCTTCTCTRGCTGGATATACGGGTATCGAACTTGGTCCTTATGGATATTTACCAACCGATACTTCTATCCTCAACAGAGAGCTTGCAATACGCCATCTTAAGATAATAGCAGGCACAATGTATGACGAGCTGTCAATTGCAGCAAATCGAGAATATCTTATCGCTAAAACGCACCAAATTTGCCAGATTTTATCAAATTTAGAAGCTGAGATTACCCMAGAAGACCAGCTATCTTTTTCACCACCATATCTAGTAGTAATTGATGCGGTGAATCCACAAAGAAGCAAAACTGCGGGGCTTCCAGACGAGGCTATCCGATTRGATGATCAAGCTTGGGATACTTTGGTAGACAATATTGTTGCCATTTGCTTAGTAGCTAAAAGCTATGGGATACGCCCAGTCTTGCATCCTCATGCTGGTGGATTTATTGAGTTTGCTGATGARATTGATAARATCGCGGCAGATATCGGCAACAATATCATGGGATTTTGCTTAGACACTGGGCATCTTTATTATTCCAAAATGAATCCTGTGGAATGGCTAGATAAATATTACTGCCGGCTAGATTATATCCATTTCAAAGACATTAACTATGATATTTATCAAACTGAAATTGCTAATCACACTGGTTTTTTTGAAGCATGCGCACTAGGAGTTATGTGCCCGATTGGGACTGGATGCATTGATTAYGCAGCCATTTATGATTTTTTAATAGCTAAAGATTACAAGGGCTATATAACAATCGAGCAAGAACGCGATCCTCGCGATAGTAGCAACAGCTTAGCAGATGTMAAAGCTAGTGTCGATTATTTAAAAAAAATAGGTTATCAAACTAATATGTAAATAAAAGGAGATTAATATTATGATGAAAGTGCAATATGGCTGCGCGCCAATCAACTGGTCAAATGATGATTTACACGAATTAGGTGGAGAGCTTACGTATCAGCAATGCCTCAGYGAAATGGCTCTTGCTGGATACAAAGGCAGCGAAGGTGGCTGGAAATATCCTAAAGAATTTGATGTAATAAAAAAAGCTCTGGATCTTAGAGACTTAGTTATTTGCAACATGTGGTTTAGCAGTTTCTTTACAACATTTAAAAACGAAGAAACTTATGCCGAATTTGACAAGCATATGGACTACACTTATGCACTAGGGGCRCGAGTTATTGGAGTAGGGGAATGCGGCGTTACTGTTCATGGCAATCGCGATATTCCTCTTATGAAAAATCGACCTATTTTAACAGATGAGCAATTCAACAATTTATGTACCGGGCTTAACGAGCTAGGCAAACGTGCCAAAGCTAAGGGAATGAAAGTTTGCTTCCATGCACACGTTGGAACCGGAATCGAAACTCTCGAAGAAATTGACAGATTGATGGCAAACACTGATCCTGAGCTAGTGTTCTTAACTTATGATACAGGACATTGTACTGTTGCAGGTGAAGATGCAGCAAAAGTTCTTGCAAAGCATATTAAGCGCGTGGGGCACGTTCATGTTAAAGATGTTAGAGGAAGTGTATTGCAGCGTGTTAGAAAAGATAATCTTAGCTTTTTAGAAGGCGTTTTAGAGGGAATGTTTACAGTACCTGGCGATGGAACAGAAGTTAAGTGGGATGAAGTCTTTAAAATTTTAAATGATAACAATTATGAAGGATGGATAGTTGTAGAAGCCGAGCAGGACCCGGCAATTGCAGATCCATTAGAATACGCTCAAAAAGCACGTGCATTTATGAAGGAAAAAACTGGCATTTAATTCTTTACTRTTACGARTACGATCTATTAAATCTAATCATTGGAGGTAGTTATATTTATGTTTAATGAGGAATTACTTCAAGGCAAATCACTTAGATGGGGAATGGTAGGAGGCGGTCGCGGAAGCGAAGTTGGCTATTTACACCGTGGCAGCGCATTACGCGACAATGCATTTACTCTAGTCGCAGGAGCATTTGATATAGATCCACAAAGATGCATTTCATTTGGCGAAAATTTGGGAATTGCTCGCGACAGATTGTATTCCAATTATCAAGAGATGTTTGCAGAAGAGGCAAAACGACCAGATGGAATCGAAGTAGTCTCTATCGCAACTCCAAACTCAACGCACTTCGAAATAGCAAAAGCAGCTTTGGAAGCCAACTTGCATGTCATCTGCGAAAAGCCTCTTTGCTTTACTGTTGAGCAAGCACAAGAACTAATCGATTTAACCGAAAAGAAGAACCGAGTTTTTGGCGTAACTTATGGATACACTGGCGCTCAGATGCTGCATCAGGCCAGAAAAATGGTAGAAAATGGAGATTTAGGCGAAATTCGTGTAATCAACATGCAATTTGCACATGGCTTCCATTCATCTGAAGTAGAAACTAGTAGTGCGGGTGCAAAATGGCGTGTTACTCCAGAAATTGCTGGCCAAACTTATGTATTAGCAGATATCGGTACCCACGCATTCTTTTTATCAGAAGTAATTGCTCCTCAACTGAAAGTTAAAGAACTCTTGTGTACACGCCAAAGTTTTATTAAAAGCAGAGCTCCACTAGAAGACAATGCTGTTGTACTTTTGCAATACGAAAACGGAGCTATTGGCAACCTATGGGCAAGCGCCGTAAACGCAGGCTCAATGCACCAGCATAAAATACGTGTTATAGGTTCCAAAGCAAGTATTGAGTGGTGGGATGAGCATCCAAATCAGCTAAAATATGAAATTCAAGGCGAACCAGCCAGAGTTCTAGACAGAGGAATGGGCTACTTGTATCAAGATGAAACAATTAACTGCGACAGAGCCGGCGGCGGTCATGCAGAGGGATTATTTGATTCTTGGGCCAATTTATATCACAGATTTGCAGTTGCAATACATGCAAAAAACAATAATCAAGAAGTAAAAATCAACTATCCAAGCGTATATGACGGTGCTGAAGGAGTAAAATTCTTAGCAAAATGCGTAGAGTCAGCAAATAGTGGCTCAACTTGGGTAAATTATTAAGCTGCAATAGTTCTAAACTCCTTCTCTTTTGCTTTTTGAAGAGAAGGATGCTACATACAGATAATATACAAAATAAATCATTTAACATTATATTCTTACTAACCAGAAGGAGGAATTATATATGAGTACTACAACAGAAACAAGAGTATCATCAATCGATCAAGCCATGGTTAAAGTTCCATTAGTTACGAAATTAGCTTATGGAAGCGGAGATGTTGCCTGCAATTTAGTTTTTGGAACCATTACCGCGCTTCTCACATTATTTTATACAGATTATGTTGGAATATCACCATTAATAATTGGTAATATCATGCTTATTTCAAGAGTATTTGATGGCATATCAGACGTTATAGTAGGATACTTGGTATCGCATACACACACAAAGTGGGGTCAATCACGACCGTGGATACTTTGGTCATCAATACCATTTTGCCTTTCATTAATTTTGCTATTTTCAGTACCAACACAATCATCGGATCTAGTAAAAATGATCTATATTTTTATAACGTATAATTTCTGCAACACCGTGTGTTTTACAGCATTAAATCTCCCTTACGGAAGCCTCTCCGCTATGTTAACACGCGATTCCAAAGAACGTGATTTGGTTTCGGTATTTCGTATGGCGATGTCACCATTTGGTCGAATATTAGTTAGTATGTCTACCATCCCTTTAGTCAAAGCACTGGGAAATACTCAACAAGCATTTGTTATTACTGCAACTATATGGGCTGTATTAGCCTTAATTTTGCTAATATTTTGYTTTGTAAAATGCGAAGAAAAAGTAGCAGTCGTTGTACCCGAAAAGAAAGAGAAAGTAGCAGGGCAAGCGAAACGTTCATTTATGGCTATTGTAACCAATAAATATTTCTGGCTTGTATGCTTATTTTGGATTTTTCAAAACGCAGCTGTAGGAGTAGTAGGAATATTACTTCCTTATTATAGTAAATATATTCTCCTAAACGATACTTGGATGTATAGTACAATTTACTTTGCCGAAACAATTAGTATTATAATMGGAGTTATGATCTCACCTCTTTTTATGAGAAAAATCGGTAAACGAAACTTGCTTGTCATTGGATCTATTATTGCAATAGTGGGTCAAATCCTATTTATGTTAAACTCTTACTCATTTCCAATTGCAGTTCTATCTGCCATTATACGTGGTATTGGGGCCGCACCGCTAAATGCTGTTGTATTCGGAATGTTATGTGATGTTGTAGAATACGGTCAATGGAAAACAGGGCTTCGTCAAGAGGCATATTTGTTCTCTGCAGGTTCAGTGGGCACCAAAATTGGCCCTGGAATTGTTGCAGCTATCGTAACAGGCATGTTAACCGCCGGTGGATATATTTCATCCAGTTCAGGTGGCGCTGTGCAACCACAAGAAGCATTAGATACGATTGTATTCTTGTATCAATGGGCTCCACTAGTTATTTGGGTTGTAGTTTTAATAGGCGGTTTGCTATACGGTTTGGATAAAATTTATCCACAAATCATGGAGGACCTTGCAGAGCGCGAAGCTAGAGGCGAAATGTAGCAATAATAAAAATACAAAAGATACATATTAAAACACGAAAAACCCCCTTCTTATATAAAACAGAGGGGGTTATTTTTTGCCTAAACATCAATTTGCATTTAGAATACATTATTTTAAGCATCAAAAAACCCCTTTCTATACAAAAATGAAAGGGGTCATCTTTTTATTTAAAAATCGTCATCATCTTTATATTCTTCATCTTCAGGCGCAATGTCAACCTGTTTCTTAGATAGAATATCTCTAATCAGTTCTTTCGGTTCTTCACCGTCTCTTATTTCTTTGATTTTTGCCATATTTTCTTTAAGTTGCTCACTCATTACAAAAACGCTTGTGTTGTCTAAATTTTCGATATCTATTTCTTCACCTTTCATCAGCTTTCTAAACTCATTACCAGAAATCTTCTCTTTCTTAATAAGGATTTCTGAAGCATGAACTAAGGTATCCATATTTTCTTCCAAAATTCTAACAGACTCTTTATATGCCTCTTCTACAATTTCGCGAATATACTCATCGATTTTAGTTGCAACATTTTCGCTATAGTTTCTAGTATGATTAAAGTCACGGCCCAAGAATACTTCACCTTGCTCATCACCATATTTAATAGGACCAAGTTCGCTCATACCATATTTTGTAACCATATCTCTAGCAATATGAGTTGCACGCTCTATGTCATTTGACGCACCAGTTGTTATATCCTTAAATATCAGATACTCTGCAGCTCTACCTCCCAAAAGTGATACAATTTCATTTACCATTCGTGATCTAGTCATATACATCTTATCTTCACTTGGCAAAGACATTGTATATCCTCCAGCAAAGCCCGTTGGAATAATAGAAACACTGTGTACAGCATCTAAATTTTCTAATACCTCATGTAATATCGCATGCCCTACTTCATGATATGCAGTAATTTTTTTCTCATTAACTGTTACCAAATTACTTTTCTTTTCGGTTCCTACTGTAATTTTAATAAATGCTTTTTGTACTTCATCCATATCTATCGCACGCTTATTATGTCTCGCAGTAAGCAACGCTGCCTCATTCATAAGGTTTGCAAGATCGGCTCCTGTAAATCCAGAAGTTGTTCTAGCAATAACCTGAAGATCAATATCTTCATTTAGAGGCTTACCTTTTGCATGTACTTTTAAAATAGCTTCTCTACCTTTAACATCAGGACGCCCAACTACAACTTGCCTATCAAAGCGACCTGGTCTAAGTAACGCAGGGTCCAAAACATCCGAACGATTTGTCGCTGCCATAACTATTACACCTTCGTTGATACCAAACCCGTCCATTTCAACAAGCAATTGGTTTAGAGTTTGCTCACGTTCATCGTGCCCACCTCCAAGACCTGCGCCTCTCTTACGTCCGACAGCATCAATTTCATCTATAAATACTATAGCTGGAGCATTTTTTTTAGCTTGCTCAAACAAATCTCTTACACGTGACGCACCTACACCTACAAACATTTCCACAAAATCGGATCCAGAAATGCTAAAAAATGGCACACCAGCTTCTCCTGCAACAGCCTTAGCAAGAAGCGTCTTACCTGTTCCTGGAGGACCCACAAGCAATACTCCACGAGGAATCTTTGCTCCTACTTCTGTGTATTTTGCAGAATTCTTTAAAAAGTCTACAAGTTCTGTTACCTCTTCTTTTTCTTCTTCAAGACCCGCAACATCTTTAAAAGATATTTTACCCTTTTCATCGATAGACATACGAGCTTTACTTTTTCCAAAGCTCATCATTCTTCCGCCGCCACCGCCTTGCATTTGCTGTACGAAAAACACCATGATAAAAATAAACATTCCCGCAAGCATTACAATTTGTAATATTGGAAAGAACATACTCGCCTGTTGCTCTGTTGGAACTATTCGCATCATTTCTAAATATTCACTTGGCAATGAAAATAAATAGTCATTGAACGATTCACTGTTTAAAGGAAGTGTCGTAACGTTTTGCGCTCCTTGAAGTTTAAAAGTTACATAAACAATATCTCCTGCCTCTTCTATCACCATCTCACTGACATTTCCCGACTCAATATTTAAAATGAGGTCGCTTAGAGTGAGAGTCTGTGGTACATTTTGCATAGATGTATTATTTGTTAAAAATATAGCAACAAATAATATACCTATAATGACCAAATAAATTATAAAACTACCTCTTGGTTTCTTATTCAAGTTATATATACTCCCTTCTTACTTTTGCGATATAAGGCAGATTTCTATATTTTTGCTGATAATCTAACCCATATCCCACAACAAATTCATCTGGAATATTAAAACCTACATAATCTACATTTACCTCTACTTTCCTAGTTTGCGGCTTGTCAAGTAATGTACAAATTTTAATGCTCTTTGGCCCTCTTGCTTCCAGTATATTCCTTAAATAACTTAAAGTACAACCAGAATCTATTATATCTTCAACGATTATTATATGTTTATCATTTATAGGTTCATCCAGGTCTTTTAAAATTTTGATTACACCACTACTCACAACTTCATTTCCATAACTTGAAACGGACATAAAATCCATATTAAGCGGAATACTAATATTTTTTGCAAGTTCTGTCATAAACATAACGCCACCTTTTAATACACATAATAGCAAAATTTCTTCCCCTGCATAATCATCTGAAATCTGTTGTCCTATTTCTCGAATGCGTCTTGTAATCTCCTCTTCACCAATTAGTTTCTCTATTAGTATATCAGACATGTAAACCTCCTAAAATAATTTTTATCTCCAGTATTTGAGTCGTCTCGTCGGTTATATAATAAGCTGTATTTAATCTGTTATAAACACATACCACTTCATTACCATCAACGATTATAGGGATATGATTTCTCATATGAATAGGAATTTTTTCATCAACAAAAATTTTTTTTAACTTTTTATTACCGATTCTATCCCCATTTTGTTTGCCTCTTACTTTTAAGCCACTTTTTATTCTATCATAATCAATATATTTAGTATAGTTATTTGTGGATTTTTTTGAAAATTTGTTAACCAAAGTAAGAGTAATAATATATTTTTCAAAAACATTTTTACCTAAGTGTAGGTCTATTACCGATTGTTTGCCTCTATCATTTTCTAAATATACTACTAAAGAATATTGTGTTCTAAGAATTTTTACACCTTCTGGAAGATTAATACTTTTGCCACTTTGCTTATTTACCAATGAAATGGCAAAATTTAAGTGTGCAGTTGTAATATTATAGGAAAAACCTTTTAAATTGAAGATGACCTGTGCTAGGAGTTTTTTTTGAATATAAGGCATTTCTACTTTAAACTTCTCTATATTAATTTCATACGAGTCTTCACTTTTTAGTATAATACTATCATATATTTTTTTTGTGTAGGCAGATAAAAATTCTTCTTCTTCTCTATATAATTTGCTATGTTCAATTAATGTATGCATAATATTGGCGTTTATATTCTTGGTTATATATGGGATCAACGACAGCCTAATCTTATTTCTCGTATATATTTCTAAGAAATTTGTGTGATCAGTTTTATACTCTATACCGTGGTGATTACAATAAAATTCTACTTCCTCACGAGTAATACATAAAATTGGACGAATAATATTTTCTCGTTTTGCATTTATGCCACTAAGCCCTTTTACATCGCTACCTCGCAAAAACCTCATCAATACAGTTTCTGCTTGATCGTTTGCGGTATGCGCTGTTGCTATTTTAGTATGTGGAAGTGATTCAAAAAATTCGTATCGTACTTTACGACCTGCTGCTTCACTCGACATTTTTGTCTTTGCTGCAAGGGCCTCGATATCACATTCCAATACATCACAAATAATTTCTCGCTCCTTGGCATAATTTTTTACAAACTCCATATCTTTTTCTGCGTCTACCCTCATTTTATGATTTACATGAGCAATTCTAATCGAAATGTATAAAAAATTTTTATTTCTATATAAGTAATCCAATAACATCATAGAATCTGCTCCACCAGACACTGCAACTACTATTTCATCACCTATGTTAATTAAATCATTTCCTTTTATATAGTCTAATATTTTGTTTTCAATAATTTGTATATGCATACTTTGAGTCCTTTTCACAATAAAATCAAAACATGTTCTATAGCATAACACACATTGTCAAGATAATACACAAGAATAACAAACTTAAGTTGCAGAAAAGTTCAATTCTACGATACAACTTATTTTGAGCTTTGAATACTATATCATGTTTTTTATATTCTGTATATCCTCTTAATTTCATGTGCTTTCCAATCAACTCATCGGCATATGCCGATAAATTTTGAGTAGACTTTACAATGTGTTTATCTTTAATTCGAAACGTTACGTCTTCATACCAATCACTATTAGTTCCTTTTATATAAATATTTTTTGTCATAAAAAAATTCCTCTAACTTTTTCTAAAGTATTGCCAATTAGAATTAGTTGTATACAATTAGTTAAAAACATTCACAATAAGCCTTGTAAAATTTTTTTGGACATGCTATAATATCGTATGTATATGAAAGAGGTGACAACATGAATGCAGAAATTCAACCAAAATATGAAGAGCTTACAATAACCTGTAACTGTGGCAACAATTTCCAAACACGTTCTACTAAGGAAAATATTCGTGTAGAAGTTTGCTCGAAATGCCACCCGTTTTATACAGGTAAGCAACGTTCTGCTCAAGCTAAGGGTAGAATCGATAAGTTCAATAAAAGATACAATGCTTAATTACCCAAAGGAGGTTGAGAACTACTCAGCCTCTTTTTTTGAAGCAGCAGTTGGGTAGGGGTACATACTACCACCTACGAATGGAGGGGAAAATATGAGAACCGATATAGGAGGTCAAGCCGTAATTGAAGGTGTTATGATGAAGGGGAAAAATTATTATTCTGTTGCTGTCCGAAAACTTGATAATTCGATTTCGATAGATACAAAAAAAAGCAGCAGTCTTTTAAATAAACATGCTATCTTTAGAAGTCCTATCATACGCGGAATGATCGTATTTGCAGAATCACTAATTGTAGGTACCAAAACTCTCACATATTCTGCAGATGTCTTTGGCGAAGGCGATGAAGAGGAAGAAAGCAAATTTGAACTCTGGTTGCGCAATAAATTTGGCAAAAAAGGTGAACAATTTTTAATGGGTATGACTCTTGCTTTTTCGTTTGCTTTGTCCATCGTCATCTTTATGCTATTACCTATGTGGCTTAGCCAAATTTTTAGACCTTGGATTCCATCATCATTTGCCTTAAATTTGATAGAAGGTGCAATAAGAATTACAATCTTTTTAATATATATGAAACTTGTAGCTAATATGAAAGATATAAAAAGAACTTTTGAATATCATGGAGCAGAACATAAAACTATCAATTGTCTCGAGCAGGATAAAGAACTTACTGTAGAAAATGTTAAAACCTGTACCAGACTTCACAAAAGTTGCGGCACTAGCTTTTTATTTATAGTCATGGTTGTTAGTATCTTGGTATTTAGCGTATTTACTACCAAAAATATTTGGCTTAGAACAATTGTCAGAATTATCATGGTGCCTGTCATTTCCGGAATTTCATATGAACTTATTAGATGGGCTAGAAAAAACCCAGATAGTAAATTAGCAAATCTGGTAAGTATACCTGGAATGTGGCTTCAAAAAGAATTTACAACACTTGAACCAGATGATGCACAAATAGAAGTTGCAATAGCTGCGATTCAAGCAGTAATAGAAAAGGAAGATGCAGCAAATGCCAACAGTTAAAGAAGTACTCGCATACGGAACACAAATACTAAATCAGAATAAAATAGGGGACGCTACTCGGGATGCACGGCTGTTGCTCATGCATTTGCTTAGCTGCGATCGAGCCACGTTGATTATTAATAATGATAAACTCGTTGAAGAAGAAATTGTTGCAACATATTTTAAATATATCGATCGTCGCAAAAATCATGAGCCACTTCAATATATCACTCATTATCAAGAATTTATGGGCCTACCATTTTATGTAGATCAGAATGTACTAATTCCAAGACAAGATACTGAACTGCTGGTAGAAAAATTGATAGCGTTGCCTTGGAATCACCATCCTATTGGGCTAGAAATCGGCGTAGGTTCTGGATGTATTTCGGTCTCTTTGCTGCATTATATTAGCAACCTTACAATGGTATGCTCCGATATTTCTCAAGCCGCACTAGATATAGCTGCCAAAAACGCATCTATTAACGCTTGCATTCCAAGAATAAAATTTGTACACAGTGATCTATTTRCTAATATACCTCAACAAAAGTTCGATTTTATAGTTTCCAATCCCCCATATATCCCCAAATGTGAGATGAATCAACTACAACCCGAAGTATTAGATTTTGAACCTGCAGCCGCTCTTACCGATAGTGGAGATGGTCTAGCTTTTTATCGTGCTATTGCCACAGAAGCAAAAAAATATGAAATAGGAATACTTGCTTTTGAAATTGGATATAATCAAGGTCCTGATGTTACTAAAATTTTAGAAATTGAAGGATACCAGAATATACAACTATTTTATGACTATAATAATAAGCATAGAGTTATCATTGCACAGCAAGGAGAAATTTAAATGCTACAAAATTTCTTATTTGGCCTAGTTGCCAATCCCCCAACACTTCCCTCAACATTGCTACGAATGCCTACCAACTATTTTGCAGATATTCGCTCTGCAGTAGTAGATAAATTGGCTATGGCTGCGGGCAATGAAATCAGATTTTTGGCTACAGGCGATGATGTAGAATTTACATTTGATATGAGAGAAACAAACGGTTCTATAGAAGTATACTACGGATGGTTTTATCACAAAACTCTAAAAAATTTAGCTAGCCTAAGCACAGATTTAATTCATCCCAACGATGCAGGAGCAATAGAAATAGGTCGTGAGCTTGCAGAATTAATGTCACCTTTCATTAAACAAATTGATTATTAAGGAGTTTTTAAAATGTTCGATCAAATTAAAGAATTAGTTGTAAAATTTGAAAATATAAGCGCAAAAGTAAATGAACCTGCAGTAATTGCTGATCAAGTTACTTGGCGTGCACTCATGAAAGAAATTAGTACTCTTTCACCAATTGTAGAAAAATATAAAGAATATAAAACAGTTTTAACTGCCATAGATGATTCTTTACTTATGCTAGAAGAGAAATTAGATGATGATATGCTAGCACTTGTCAAAGAAGAACTTTCCGATAATAAAAAACGAGTAGAACCCTTAGAAGAAGAGCTCAAAATTTTGTTATTGCCAACAGATCCAAACGATGAAAAAAATGTAATTGTTGAAATTCGTGGCGGAGCTGGTGGTGATGAAGCCGCACTATTTGCTGCAGATTTATATAGAATGTATCATCGCTTTGCAGAACGCTCTAAATGGAAAACCGAGCTTATGGATATCAACGAAAATGGGATAGGTGGATTTAAAGAAGCAATCTTCATGTTAAAGGGAGACGGCGCTTATTCTAGACTTAAATATGAAAGTGGAGTTCATCGAGTTCAAAGAGTTCCTGATACAGAGTCTAGCGGTAGAATCCACACCTCCACAGTTACTGTTGCTATTATGCCAGAAGCTGAGGATGTAGATGTCGAAGTCAAT
Source organism: Candidatus Epulonipiscium viviparus (assembly GCF_000171335.1). Lineage (GTDB taxonomy): Bacteria > Bacillota > Clostridia > Lachnospirales > Cellulosilyticaceae > Epulonipiscioides > Epulonipiscioides viviparus. The sequence goes on along the minus strand of NZ_ABEQ01000019.3, from coordinate 12,372 downwards.
CCCAATGATGTCAAAGTTGATGTATTCCGCTCATCTGGAAATGGTGGACAAAGCGTTAATACAACAGACTCTGCTGTCAGGCTTACTCACTTACCTACTGGGATTGTAGTTTCGTGTCAAGACGAAAAATCTCAACTAAAAAATAAGGATAAGGCTATGAAGGTTCTTAGAGCCAAATTGTACGAACTAGAGCTTAACAAGCAAAAAGCATTGATTGCAGCAGAAAAAAAATCTCAGGTTGGCACTGGCGATAGAAGTGAGAGAATCAGAACTTATAATTTTCCTCAAGGACGCGTAACAGATCATAGAGTTGGTCTTACCGTTCATAAATTAGAGCAAGTACTAGACGGAGATTTAGAAGAAATTATTTCTACCCTAACAACTTTTGATCAAACAGAAAAATTAAAAAATAATGTTGGATAAATATTCCAGGAGGCAATTGCTAAACTAAGCATTGCTTCTTTTTTTTACTATAAGTATGATTAAAAAATAAAATTTTGTCTAATACTATATTATCTTCAAAATTATTAATTTCACTAATAGAATAGGAGTTATTATGGTAAATTGGACAAAAAATACCAATTCAGCAATACTTAAATTTCACTCTGAACCAAGTCAAAAAATTATTTATTCATTCGAAAACAATAAACTATTAATTAGCTTGCTACTTGATGAAAAAAAAGATTTGACACCAAAAAAAATTAAGGAAACTGTTGCTAAAGGTGTTAAGCTACTTGATTCATTAAAGGTCAATAATATTGATATAGAGTTGAATGATACTCTRGCCGATAATTATCTAGAAGTAATAACAGGTGCCGAACTTGGCGTTTATCGTTATAAGGGGTATCACCAAGTAGATAAAACCACAACAATAAATTTATCGTTAGTATCAGATAATTTAAATCAACTCAAACTAGATACCGCAAAAACTGTAGTCCAAGGAATGGTCTTAACACGAAATTGGGCAAATACTCCTGGAAACCTTTTAACTCCAAAAATTTTTGCTGAAGAAATTAAATCTACACTAACCGATGTGGATTGCACAGTCGAAATTTTTGCTAAAGATAAAATAGCAGCATTAAAAATGAACCTAATCAGTGCTATCGGCAATAGTAGTGCCAATTCTCCTAAATTTGTTGTTGCTAAATATGTTGGTAATCCATCATGTAATAAAACAATAGGTCTTGTGGGCAAAGGAATTACAGTTGATACAGGAGGTTATAATTTAAAAACTGCTGATGGGCTCAAATATACAAAAGATGATATGTCTGGTGCCGCTACTGTCGCGGGCGCACTCTATTCAATTGCAAAAAATAAATTAAAAGTCAATGTTACTGCAATTATGCCATTATGCGAAAACCGTTTGTCTAATAGCTCTTTAATCCCTGGCGATGTAATCACCAGTATGAACGGAAAAACTGTAGAAATTTTAAATACCGATGCAGAAGGACGTTTAATTTTGGCAGATGCCCTCACTTATGCCGTACGCATTGAAAAGGTAACCGAAATTATCGATCTTGCCACTCTCACAGGAGCCATCGTTCGTACATTTGGTAGTGTTTATACCGGCGGATTTACGAATAATAATAAATTATTTAAGGAAATCAACGATTCTGCTAGAGCAGTAGGTGAAAAAATTTGGAGATTACCTATTGATGATGAATACAGAGCTATGATTAAAAGCAAAGTTGCAGATATTCAAAATATCGGTGCAGTCAATGCAGGCTCTATTACCGCGGCAGCATTCCTCGAAGAATTTGTTGAAAATACTCCATGGGTGCATTTAGATATTGCAGGAACCAATTTTTCCACTTCTAAAATTAGTGAATATGAATTATTTGGCGCAACCGGAGCACTAGTTCCTACATTATATAAATATGCAGAATCCAAATCACAGGCATAAAAAAAGGGAGCCCGCATAAGCAGGTTCCCTCAAAATTATTTTCTAGTAACATTAGACGCTTGTGGTCCTCTGTTTCCTTCAGTTATTTCGAACTCAACTTCTTGACCCTCTTCAAGAGTTTTAAATCCTTCAGATTGAATTGCTGTGAAATGAACAAAAACATCGTCTCCGTCTTCTCTCTCGATGAATCCAAATCCTTTTTCTGGGTTAAACCATTTTACTTTACCTGTCATTTAAACTAGGCCTCCTTTAATTTTACTGCTAAAACACTGCCCTTAAAACGTAACTCGGTCTAGAATTTTTAGTAAACAGGCCAATATTTCGTTCTTAATTCCAATATTTTAACTCCGTAAATAGAATAATAACACATCTTGTAATAAAAATCAATATTTTTTTGTATTTTATTTTATTGCAACATCTATTCTCTTCATTTTGAATTCTTTAAACATCAAAATAGGTAAAATAAATAAGCTTTCGCAACATAAAACATAAAATATAATTCCTACCGTGAGAGATATGCTGTTTTCAATTATATTCATAGGAATAAATACTATCTGACTTAAGAATATAGCAACCACCACGCTTTGGAGGACCAATCGACAAAGTTCAATTCCTATCTGGACGTTAATGCTCATTTCTTTTGTGTTAGATGGTATATAACCTATGACCTTAGTATATCTCGTGATATAAAAAAATATACCCATTTTTTTGGATTTTTTAAAATAATATGCCACGATCTTTTTTTTGCTTCTTTCTACTATACGATAAATACAAAAAACTACACCCACTATACTTACACCGATTATATGTTGTACTAGGGTCAATACAAATATTTGTGAAATAAAAAACATACATAGACACAACAGTGTTTCAACAATAAATAATCCTCTCATGACCCATTCCTTCCTTAATTTTTCACAGTTTTTTAAAATTATATCTTATATTTAATTAATGCTTCAAGGTTAGAGCATTTTTTTTTCGTAGATATCGTAAATTTCTTGTGTATATGTGTTATCTTCATTATATACAATTAAAGGTTTCTCTATACGAAGATCAAGCCCCCCTCCCTTGACAGCATGAATCAAAACCATCGTAGGCGGTTTTGWTATTTTGGGATATATCATCCTAAGCTGCTTGGGCTCTATTTTATTTTGTCGCAATAAATTTAAAATATCAACCAGTCGATTTGCACGATGTATTAGAAATAGTTGCCCTCTCTCTTTTAAAATAAAATTTGATGCCTTAATTATATCTTCTAAGTCGCAAGCAACTTCATGGCGTGCAATAGTTTTTGTCGCACTACTATTTTTTAGCCCCGTTTCCGCTTTCATATACGGCGGATTTGACACAATAATGTCAAAACTTCCTCGTTTAAAATCTTGCCCAAAATTTTTTATATCTAAACATTTTATCTCTATCTCATTTGATACCTGATTTAGCATCATAGTTCTAGAAGCCATTTCTACCATAGCTTCTTGGATATCTATTCCAACAAATTTTCCTTTTTTGTGTATAGCATACAATATCAGCGGAATAATTCCTGTTCCAGTGCCAATATCTAGTATTTTAGAGTCAATTTTAATGCCACTCACAAAATGCGCTAACAACACCGCATCTATTCCAAAGCAAAAAGCTTTTGGATTTTGAATCAATTTATATCCTTCTCGTTGTATATCATCTACTCTTTCATAATCATTTATTTTTATCATAATTATTTTTTTTGTGCTTCTCCTTAGGCTTTTCCCAATCTTCAAATTTTTCATCATAATCATATGCTTTAATTTTATTGTTTTTACACTTAGAACATGGAGCACATTTTTTCTTTGCAGTTATATCACCAATCTTAAATGTAAAAATTTCTCTAATATCTTTATCTTTTTTTATAGAAACTTTTACTTGTTCACGAAGTATATTAACTGAAATTACCTCTCCTTCTCCTTCTGGAGTCTCAACTATATCTGATACCTCTGGTAGCTTTTTTCGAGATTCATTATAACCCTCATTTTCATACTGCAAGCAGCACATCAATCTACCACATATTCCCGAAATTTTGATCGGATTAAGTGACAAATTTTGATCCTTTGCCATTTTGATAGATACCGTATGAAAATCAGTTAAAAATGTATTGCAGCATAAATTGCGACCGCAAATACCAATTCCACCACAACTTTTTGTCTCATCTCTAACACCAATTTGTCTCAGTTCTATCCTGGTTTTAAAGATCGTTGCTAATTCCTTAACTAATTCTCTAAAATCAACTCTTTGTTCTGATGTAAAATAGAATAGTAATTTTTGGTTATCAAAAGTGTATTCAACATCAATAAGCTTCATATCCAAATGATAGTCAAAAATTTTTTGTTTGCATATCTTATATGCATTTGCTTCTTTAGATTTATTTACTAAATAAACTGCCTCATCCACTTCTGTTGCTTTTCGTATTACTGGTTTCAGAGGAAGAGTATATTCTGATTCATCTATTTCTCTGTTAGAATAATAGACAGTTCCATATTCTAAACCACGTGTAGTTTCTACAATAACCTTTTCACCCGCTTCATAAACAACATTCATCGGATCAAAATAATAAATTTTGCTAGTTTTTTTAAATTTTACCCCAATTACCATCTAAATTTTCTCCTTTTTAAAAGATAATAATAAATTTTCTATCACTAATACAGCGTTTATGTTATTTTGAATATCATTAGATGCAACATCAATGTTCTTAATATTTTCACTAATCTCAGAGTATTGCATTATAGCTGCTAATCTTTTTATATCATTTATATAATCACTAAAATATAAGTCAGTTGCTTGTATTCTTTTATATAATAACATATCTCGAAAAAATAATTTCCAAAATTCCAAAATTTTCAAAACAAATTCTTTGTTTTCTCTCAAAACAGAAACTACTTTATACAGTGATAGAACATTACACGAACATATACTGAGTATATAGTCCATAGCCTCGGCTCTAAGATCTAAAAATTTTTCATCATATATATTATCTTTTAATTTTCCAATACTCCCCTCAGCAAATTTCAAATGAATCAATTTATTATTAATCGAATATTTTTTACAATAATCCTTTAATTCAGTTTCAGATAGCCCACTAAAAGAAATGTGTATGCATCTAGATCTAATAGTTGGCAATAACATTTCTATATTCGTCGTAACTAAAAATATTAATGCATATGTTGGTGGTTCCTCTATAGTTTTTAGAATAGCATTTTGACCTACAGACCGCAAGGTTTCTGCTTCCGCAATAACAAATATTTTATACTTTCCCTTATAAGGTTTTATACTAACCTCTTTTAAGAGTTTTTCTTTGATGGTCTCAATTTTGGTAATCTTAGTATCTTTTTCTATTTGTATAAAATCTGGATGAACTTTAGCATCCATCATCTTGCATGCACTACATTTACCACATGCTATCTCGTCAATAGCATCTTCACACAATAGAATCTTGGCTATCTCTGCAGCTAAAGATTTTTTGCCAACACCTTTATTACCTTCAAAAATATAACTATGAGAAATTTTATTTATCTTTATAACCTTCTTAAAATAATCCTTTATTTTCTGATGCCCAATAATATCCATTTGTTTCCTTTCTAAAAAAAAAACACGGTTAAAAGCCCGTGTCTTGTTATGTCAGCATATCTAGTAGTAGACCTTGTATTTCACCAATTCTTCCCAAAATTTCAATTTGATCTTTTTCACTTTTAATAAGTTCGGCAGCCAATTCATCAAGTTTTCCATTAACTGTACGAACGATTCCATATACTCTATGGCGTCCACGTCTATCTAATATATTTTCTCTAGTAAATTTGTGACTTCGTACAGTAATTTCTGCCACAAAATCAGTGATCATCTGCCTATAAATCTTTATGTCTCTAATATCCATATGCTTGCTAATTTTATCGCCTTGCTCAGATATTTTATTAATCATTTTAGTCAGCTGCTCTTGTAAATTTTCATCTTCAAGCTGACTTAAAAGTGTAAATTTAAATCCTTTATCTAATTTAGGTTCCTTAGTTTGTGGTAATTCTTTCAAAGTTGGCATCTGCAATTTATTTAATTGAATATTATCCATGTGCTCCCCCTTTTTCTAATACCAATACATGCGGGACTGCATTTATAAATGAAACCCCTATGACGTTATCTAAATTTTGATTTATACTATTAATATGAATATCTGTAATCTTTTCACCCAAACACACAATCGGAATGCCTGGTGGAAATAAAATAATATTTAAACCTGCAATCCTGTCAGTAGCATCAAAAATAGCTACCTCTATTTTAGCAGAACGCCTAAGCTCACCTAAAGAAATTTTAGCGACGTCGCTAGGTGCAATAGCAATATTTGTAACACACTTATTAGTCAAGTCCGGTTCTAAAAGCTCACTGTCAATTATCATTAATGCAGCTAATAAAGCATCAAACTCTTTTTTAGTATCTGCAGGAGAGGTTATTAATATTACATGGGTTTCAAAAAATGCTTCTATTACTATATTATATTTGGTGTCAAGGACATTCGCTAAGTTTTTTCCATTTATATAATTATTAGTTAAAATCACTATCTTAGCTGGATCTTGCATATTAGGTGTTTCTAATAATCTCAATTTTTTTAGTTGCTTCAAATTTTTTCTAATCTGCAACAACTCAACTACATAGTTTTGTTTTATTGCATTCATATTTTTTTCTATATAAAATCTTATATAATCCATCAACCCCATTAAAAGATATGAAGGACTAGAGGTTTGTATCATTTTTAATGATTCTATTACATCCGCATATTTTATTTTATTCGTGCATATATGCAGTAATGCACTCTGCGTTAAAGCTGGTAATGTTTTATGCATGCTATTTATTACTAAATCTGCTCCCGCGGTAATTGCGCTAGGAATAGACATTATATTTAAGTGAGCTCCATGCGCTTCATCTACAATAATAATTTGATCTTTCAACACAGCGCGTATATTTACAAGATCAGAAAATACTCCCTCATATGTAGGACTTGTAATAATCGCTCCTTTTATATCAGGATGTTTAACTAAAATTTTTTTGATATCTTCTGCTTTTATACTCCCAACAATTCCACAAGACAAAATTTCGGGTGAAATATATACCGGCACCGCATCTGCTAATATTAACGCATTTATCACACTATGATGAGAATTTTTGGCAACTATAAATTTATCTTTGGGTTTACATACGGCTAAAATTGATGCAAGAATTCCTGCTGTTGCTCCATTGGTCAAAAAAATACAATGTTGAGACTTGTAAAATTTTGCCATATCGGTCATAGCGTCTTTAATAACTCCTGTYGCATTATATAAATTATCTAATTCTGGTACTTCTGTTGCATCTAAAGACAACAAAGAGAGGTCTGCTAAATCAAAACCTCTCCCAAATTTATGACCTGGCATATGATAAGGATATTTGGTGTTGCTATATTTTAATAGTTTATCATAAAGTTGTGGTCTCATAATTTTATAGTGCAATACTTACGCAAAGCTTCTCTCCAATAGTTTTCATATCTTCTTGACCAACAAGACCAATTCTATGAGATAATCTACTTTTTGAAATTGTTTTAATTTGTTCACAAAGGATTATAGAATCATATGTTAAAAATCCATAATTCGTTTTTGTGAGAGTGTGATGTGTAGGCATCGGCTTTTTACACTTAGAGGTAAGAGGTACACAAATCACCGTTGGTGAATAATGGTTACCTGTATTATTTTGAATAATTAACACAGGACGAATACCTGCCTGTTCACTTCCATCACCTATACCCAAGTCAGCTTCATAAATTTCGCCACGCTTTGGATATATGTATTTTACATCTTTAGTTTCAATCATATCTTTCTCCTCCTTTTATAAAATAAAAATTGTATAATAATGCTAATTCTATTATTGCCAAAAAATACAAGTTATAAACACAAAAAAATAATTTTTTTTTTTTTTTTTGTGGGCAAGCCGATTCTTGCCCTATTATAATTTCATTAAGTAGTTGATTAACTCTATATTAGTATTTTTATGTGGAAAACATAATATAAATTCTAAAGCTTGTTCTAACTTTTTTCCAATTTCTTTGCCTGAGGCAATATTTTGTTTTATTACGTCATTGCCCGTAATTGCTAGGTCCTTAATTTTATAGCACTCTTTTTGTTCCAAAATATGGTCTATTAACAAGAAAAGCTTTTCAATATATTCTATTTCCTCTATTGTTGAAGCTTTGTTTTTCTTAATTAATAGAATATTTCTTACATTATCTACTTCGCATATCCTTAACAATCTTTTCATTTCAACTGCATCTATTTTAAAATTTGTCTCATATATATAGTATTCAATTGCTAAAGCAACATTTTTTATAGTTTGGTTATCAAATTTTAACTCTCTCAGTATATGTTTTACAGCATCACTATCATTTAATGGATAAAGTAAAGCCGTATATCTACTAATCAAATTAACCGGCATTGCAGCCATTACTTCAAGTAATTGAACCAGTTTTTGTTCTGTCTCTAAGTTATCGAAAAGTTTTTTAATCTCGCCTGAAATATATGAGAGTATATCCCATTTATATATATTTAATATAAAAAACAAATTTTCTGATAAGCATATTTTATTAAATTCATCTCGAATTCGTTCTTTACTAATATATTTTAATAACTCTCTCTTATCTATAAATGCTGTTTTCGTTTCTTCTGCTATTTCAAAATTCAGTTGTGCGGCAAAGCGAACTGCACGTAAAATTCTAAGTGCATCTTCATTAAATCTAATCTTTGCATCTCCTACTGCACGAATTATTTTATTTTCAATATCTTTCCTTCCGCCATACGGATCCACAAACCCTTTATGTGGATGATACGCAATCGCATTCATTGTAAAATCTCTTCTAGATAAATCTTGTGCTATATTTTCAGCAAATTCTACCCCATTGGGACGCCTAAAATTAACGTATTCTTTTTCTATACGATAGGTAGTCACTTCATAATGTTCCTTATTTAATATAACCGTAACCGTACCATGCGCAATACCCGTATCGTATGTTCGTTCAAAAATTTTCTTTATATCTGCAGGCAAAGCACTAGTAGTTATGTCCCAGTCATTTGGAGTTCTTTTCATAATCATATCTCGCACACACCCTCCAACAACATATGCGCTAAATCCTGCTAATTCTAACTCTGTAATTATTTCAATAACCTCATCTGGTAAATTCATTTTCAACCTCTTTTCAATCCTCTTTTCAATTATATAAAAAAAGACACAAAGCGTGTCTTAATTAAGTTATAGTATATGTGTTACAGTAATTTCACCATCATAAATAAAACATTTGCCTCCTCTAGTATTTTCCACAAAAATTTTATTTCTATTTCCAATCAATACCTCTGTCCCTTCATAAAACCAATTTTTGGCTTTTAGGGTTCCGTGACTACTTTCTTTCATTTTTTGTTCTATAGCTTTTAACCTAAACTTAAGTAAGTTAATTTCGTTGGTAAGGTTAACACAAAGTAATTTGGCTTGGCGAAGAAGTTCTATTTTTTTCTGCGATAATGCAACATTCTGATTTTCTAAATAAGCCACATTCTTATTAGTTCTATTCAGATTATCCAAATGAGTCATATACGATTTATGAATCTCTTGATATAATTCTATTACATCAGGCTCTACTCCAATTCTAATTTTAGTTTTGGTACCCATTAAAGATCCCACCTCAATAGCTGTTATGCTTTTTAGAGCTGAAATATATCCACCTACTATTTTGCCCTTTCCAGTTTGAACCATTATCTCTCCTTTGCATTTTACATTACTATGTAAAATTGCTTCTGCCACAATGTTTCCCATTGCTTCTACTTTGGAATTTTCTATAAATTTAACCAGAATATTTTTCTGTGATCTAAGAATTCCTTTGTCACTACCATGCATTCCATATGACACAACAATATTTCCATTTGCTTCCAATATTCCTCCTTCCACCACACCTTTTACTTCTATATCTCCTTTTGCTTTTACTCTATAGCCTTCTAATACGTTTCCATTAATTATAACACTTCCCAAAAAACTTACATTTCCTGTTGCAGGACCAATATCAGAATCAATTGTAATTAAAGGTTCTATTGATAAAACACCATTCTCTACTTTAAACTGCCCCTCCATAGCTGCCACAACAGTTAAATTATCATCCAGCATTTGAAGATTTTTTCCCAATCTAGGTTGTATATCATTMCCCATCAAAGCATCTATTTTTTCTCCCAAAACATTGTTTCCATCAGTTCCTTTTGCTGCTACTATCTTTTTAGCCACAGCTTCTCCAGGCTCTACACTAAAAACAAAATGTAGTTCCTTAAAATTTACTTTTCCATGATCTAATTCTTCTGGAGTAGTTCCTACTTCGTGTTTTGCTATATATTCTATATATGCATCTGGTCCCTTAGTTGGTTCCATTCCATTGGCTACAACATATTTTTTATTAGGTTCATATTCATCCAATGCCTCTTGAATTAGTTCATTGCTGATCCCAAAAATAACACCATTATCTTTTAGTGCTTGATGTATTTCTTCCATAGTAACTGCAGTAACTATTTCTGGAATATCTTCATTCTCTTCTGGCTTATCTGATTCAGAAGATGTATTTTCTGTTACTGTTTCAAGTACTACAGGTTTATATATTTGAAATGCAATAGAAGCCATCATTTTATCTATACTTACATTAACTATTATGTCATCTTTCATAAAAATCCTCCTTTTAATCTTGATATCCTAATTTATTTGTGTATATATAATATAATTTATTGCATATTACTATAAATTTTGTTTATTTTTTATCAAATATTACTGAGTATATCATATTATATTAGCAGATGCAATAAATAACTCAAAATCCTCAAAAACATACCTAAAATAAACAAAAGTCTCACAACCCAAAGAACCAGTTGTAAGACTTCATTAGTTTTAGTTATATAATGGCTGAAGAGGGAGTCGAACCCACGACACCATGGGTATGAACCATGTGCTCTAGCCAACTGAGCTATTCAGCCRTATAAGCAGGGGCAGTAGGACTTGAACCCACGACATCCGGTTTTGGAGACCGACGTTCTACCAACTGAACTATACCCCTGTATTAACTCCCCGAGTAGGGTTCGAACCTACGACCCTTCGGTTAACAGCCGAATGCTCTGCCGCTGAGCTATCGAGGAACATTAACACTTTGTTAGTATATCAAAAATAAAAAAGCTTGTCAACGCTTTTATAAAAAATTTTTTTAAATTAATTTTTTATACAAAAGTTTAGTTCTTCACAAATACTTTTTACTAAATGAATAGAAATTCTGTCCACTGACCATACTTTATAATAAGAAATGAGAAAAATTTATTAGCGAAAGGAATTTTATAATTATGGCAAAGGTCATTAACTTTAAAAAGCGTAGTCCTGTTAATGTTATGACAAATCCTCCTATTGATGAGCAAAATTTTACTACTTCTATAGAAGAGTTTGCAGAAAATGCGTTCGCAGAAGTAATGGAGCTTGCTATAAAAGGTGATCCTGAATCCCAAAATAATATTGGCGAATGCTATGAATATGGTTTTGGCATAGATGAAGATACTTCTGAAGCCTTTAAATGGTATCAAAAATCGGCCACACAAAGTTATGCTCCTGCTTTGGCCAATCTCGGAGAATGCTACGAATATGGCATCGGAACACGCAAAAATATGTTTCGAGCATTTGACTGCTATAATAAAGCCGCCATTAAAGGTATTTCAGATGCGCAATATAACGTTGGCTTTTGCTATCAATATGGAGAGGGCACAAAAAAGAATTTAACTAAAGCTGTAGAATGGTACACTAAAGCCGCCAAACAAGGCAATTTACCAGCAATGAACGACTTGGCCAAATGCTATAAATTAGGTAGCGGTGTTGACAAAGATCTTGCTGTTGCCTTAAATTATTTTCGACAAGCCGCAAACCACGGAAACCCCGATGCACAACTTAATCTTGCTATTTGCTACTATGAAGGGTCTGGTGTCGCAAGAAGCTTACACAAATCCGTTGAGTATTGCACCATGGCAGCAGAACAAAACAATGCAGATGCGCAATTGATGATGGGGATGTTTTATTCTATGGGAGAAGGTGTAACCGAAAATCTTTTTACCGCTACCCTCTGGTTTCGCGCTGCCGCAGATCACAATCAACCCGATGCCACATTCCAACTTGCCAATTGCTATCAATACGGCTTGGGTGTGGAGCAAGATTCTCGTAAGGCAGCTGAATATTTTGAACGTGCAGCTAATCTAAACCATCCAGAAGCTCAGTATATTATAGGGCAATACTATGAATATGGAATATCCGTTGATAAAAGCATCTTTATCGCAACTTGCTGGTACAAAAAAGCAGCGGCTCAAGGTATCCGCGATGCTGTCGACGCACTACGTCATTTAGAAAAGTAACTTATCTCAACTGAATTTCCATAATTA
>NZ_ABEQ01000020.3 GCF_000171335.1 Candidatus Epulonipiscium viviparus | reverse complement strand
ATCAAGTTCAGCAGCTAAGCGATCATCAAGTTCCGGATCGAAAGGTGACATCTGGTCGTCAGTGGCAGTGGTGGCGTAAGCGTCAAGTTCAGCAGCTAAGCGATCATCAAGTTCCGGATCGAGAGATGACATCTGGTCGTCGGAGGCAGTGGTGGCGTAAGCATCAAGTTCAGCAGCTAAGCGATCATCAAGTTCCGGATCGAAAGATGACATCTGGTCGTCGGAGGCAGTGGTGGCGTAAGCATCAAGTTCAGCAGCTAAGCGATCATCAAGTTCTGGATCGAAAGGTGACATCTGGTCGTCGGAGGCAGTGGTGGCGTAAGCATCAAGTTCAGCAGCTAAGCGATCATCAAGTTCTGGATCGAAAGGTGACATCTGGTCGTCGGAGGCAGTGGTGGCGTAAGCGTCAAGTTCAGCAGCTAAGCGATCATCAAGTTCTGGATCGAAAGATGACATCTGGTCGTCGGAGGCAGTGGTGGCGTAAGCATCAAGTTCAGCAGCTAAGCGATCATCAAGTTCCGGATCGAAAGATGACATCTGGTCGTCGGAGGCAGTGGTGGCGTAAGCATCAAGTTCAGCAGCTAAGCGATCATCAAGTTCCGGATCGAAAGATGACATCTGGTCGTCGGAGGCAGTGGTGGCGTAAGCATCAAGTTCAGCGGCTAGGTGGGCATCAATCTCTGGCTCGGCAGCTGTGGAGTAAGCATCAAGTTCGGCAGCTAGGGTAGCATCAATCTCTGGCTCGGCAGCTGTGGAATGAGCATCGGATTCAGTAGCTAGAGGAGCATCAATCTCTGGCTCGGTAGCTGTGGAGTAAGCATCAAGTTCGGCAGCTAGGGTAGCATCAATCTCTGGCTCGGCAGCTGTGGAATGAGCATCAAGTTCGGCAGCTAGGGTAGCATCAATCTCTGGCTCGGCAGCTGTGGAATTAGCATCGGATTCAGTAGCTAGAGGAGCATCAAGCTCGGGTTCAGCAGCTAGGTGAGCATTAGATGCGGTCGTGATTGTATTACAACTTACCTCGCAAGTAAATTTTTCTGATACATTATCGTTGGTCCAAATCTTTACAACCATGATTCCAGCAGTGTTGATTTCAGCTTGAATGTTAATCTTGTCTTTTTGATACAACAGCTCGAGACTATTATAAACTCGATCCGCAATCTTGATTGTGTGATCGTAATCTTCGATGTAAAAGGACAGATTGATTGTGGAGATTCCCTCTTCAGGCACCACGAATTTATCATATATAGGAGATGTATATGGCAGGGCCGCGCCGCTCTTGGCTAATGTAAATATCTTGCCACCCATAACTTCTAGCCCGATCGTATCCTTTAAGGTGATTTGGTTAAATTTGCCAAGATGCAATCCGTAATGATAATATACGGCGCCCAGAGCTACCGATAAATCGGGATTTTTTAGGGCTATTATAGGTGTATCTTTGCCGAGTAATTGCGCCAGTCTTTTCTGTATGAGCGGAAATTGAGTCATGCCACCACTAAGTAATACGGCATCGATTTTGTTTACCTTACCTTCGGCCTTTATGAGAACATCCAAAACGGGATAAATAATATTTTGATACGCGACAGGTTGATTGTTCTTGATATCTGCGATTGTGTAGAGCGAACACTGCGGGGCTAATAACGGCAAAACTATTTGCTCGTACTCATCGAGTGAGAGATGTTCATTAAGATCTACATTATCAAAAATATTATTGTGTATTGCTTCGGCTATGATAGGTTTATTCTTAGGTATATTGGTTGCGTATTGAGAGGTAAGAGAAAACTTTACCGCCTCGGCTATCTGTATTAATTTGGCCATAATTCTTTTTTCTTCGATATGGTCTATGTGTTTCAAATTAAGTTTATCATAAAAATAATCAGCTATAAGCTGATCGAAGGAATCTCCTCCGATTTTGGTATTTTCAGCGATTGCCTGATCGTGTATTACTATTTCTTTGTCTTCAGTTTTATAAATTGTATGTAGCGAAACATCGAGAGTCCCGCCGCCCAAATCATAGACCAGTACATTCTTCGCAACACTAAGAGCTACATTTGTGGAATGTATAAAATGGAATAAAGCAGCTTTTGGCTCATCTAGCAAAATGTTCCTGTTTGTACCATTTTCGTTTTTGATTTTCACACCCGCCATTTGTGCGGCCTGTTTAGTGGCATTTCGCATTTGGGCATTAGATGAGGTGGGGACAGTAATAATAACATCATCTGTTTTTTCTTGATTAACTTTCTTGGCAGTACTCTCCAAAACAAATTGTAATATATAGCTGCTAATTTGTTCTGGTGTATAAACTTGATTATCAATAGAATATACTGCAGAAGTTCCCATGGATGATTTTACTGATGTCACTACTTGATTGGGGATCATAGGCTTAATGCTCTTTGCATATGGACCTACAAGGTGTTTATCATTCTGTATTAATACACTAGATGAAATAGTTGCTTTTTCCTCCATTGAGCCATCTGGCATTTGCACGGGTAGTTCAATAGCATGTGCTTCAAATTTGTTCATTGTGGGGTATCCCCAAGCTATAACTGTATTAGTGGTTCCTAAATCAATAGCATAATAAAAATTCATAATCTCACTCCTCTCGACATTCTTAATTAACTGTATTTAAATAATAAATTTCATGGTCCTTGGTTTCAATAAATTCGAGTATATAATATTCGGATTCAATTTTAGTTTTGAGGGGATTTTCATCCCCGTGATTTTCATTTTGATGAACCAAGAAAATCTTTTGTGGGTATGTAAATTTAATGAGTTCATACAATTCATTAAATCTAGCATGTTTAATAGAGCTCTTGTGCCCTGTTTCTCTATTATTAGTACCTTCTATAATTAAAATATCCAGATTTCGTATTAACTTTAAAGTTTGTTTAATGAATGGTTCGCAGGTAGATAAAGGTAACGAAAAATCTCCGGTATAAAGAATTTTTTTTCCATCTATTTGGATTAGAGTCATGGCAGCACCGTCTATGTGTCCTGCAGGCAAAAACGTAATTTGGGCATTACCGTGAGCTGCAAAAAATACTTCAAAATAATCAAAGGTATAAATTGTTTCGATGATATAATTAATTCTCAGATTATTGTGAGGCATACAGGTTCGTATTTTTTGTTTGGTGATTGGAGTGCTTATAATTCTATGACTATCTGAAAATACGTTGTTAAATAATCCGCCATAATGATCTTTGTGGGCATGTGAAATTATAATAGCATTTAGTTTGTTAAAGTCTTCGCCCAAAGTTTTTTGCACGTTTATGATCGAACTATTATTTGATTCTGCGCCACAATCTAGCAAAATTCTTAGATCGTTCCATTCCAGATAATAGCTGCTAGAACCTATATGATCGCCTCCGCCTATAGCAATAAATTTACCACATTTTATAATAGTCACTCCTTTGTACAAGAGATATCACAATAGATTATATCCCATTATTTTACTATTGTCTATGTTTTGGACGCGTCTAGTATACGATTTTTATTTCTGAGTTGTTTTTTTCTGGATATTTTTATTGACAGATAGATAAAAGATAGTTATAAATAGTTGTGTAAATTTTTATTGCGCGTTTCAAAAAAATTAAATCGATACCAGGAGGCAATCAGATGGATACACTTTTATACGACATATTAGAAATTGATTTAGAACCTGCAATTACTTCGGTTACATTCACATCTCCAAGCTATCAAACATATACTGTTGGGACATTCGCAAAAGCAGATGGCAAGATTTACGCTAGATGCTATATAGACGAGCTGGGCGAATGGCGCTACCAAACCGATTCAGAAGAGGTATTGATAAGATGCGTAGCGGCATCACCGAAATTGCATGGTAAAATTCAGACTGGCGGAAAAAATAATCGAAAATTGATCTATCAAGATGGCACACCCTACTATATGCTAGGCTACGAGTGCGACTGGCTTTTTCACATTGATGATAAAACGAAAACAATTCCCAAAACCTCTATTTTGCTAAACGATATTGCACAAAACAAGTTTAATATGGTCATCTGCAATTTGTGGGTAAACGATACCAAATGGAAATATTCTGGTGGACGCCATACAAGCTACGACTGTTCAAATCCTATCGAAACACCATTCAAACGCAATAACGATGGYACACTAAATTATGATGAGCTAAATCTAGAGTTTTTCGATAAAATCGATATGATTTTCGATATAGCAAAAGACCTAGAAATCACAATTCATTTAATGYTATATGTGTGGAATAAATTAGTAGCATGGCCAAAATTATTTTCGGATCAAGATAACGCTATGTTTAAACATGTAATTAGCAGATATGCTGCTTACCCAAACCTCATATGGGACATTTCCAAAGAAGCTCTAAACGCCGCGACCGAAGAATCAATTATGGCAAAATGCGCAACAGTAAGAGCGCTCGATCCATTTAAAACTTTACTAACAGTCCACGACGATACTTTTTGCCGAAACAACCCTGAGACGATCAACCTACATTCAATCCAATGCTGGGATTATGGCATCCACGACATTATGCTAAATATTTACTATACTGCAGCTGCAAATCCAATTTTAAATGTAGAACATGGTGGCTACGAGAGAGGAATATACGATGTATTTATGGGTTCCTATGACGATCCATATATTTGTTTAGAGCGCAACTATATTATTGCATTTGCTGGAGCATACACGACGTATTATTGGGAAAACACGGCCTGGAATATAGTTATATGGAATCGGAATGATCTTCTACCAGCAGTGCAACCTAAATATCACTACTATAAAAATTTTTACAATTATTTAAGATACATGAATTATGAAAAAGCATATCCAGTAAAAGCATATTCACCATGCCAGATGTGTATGGACGATGGGAAATATTATTATTATCTAAAGTTGCGAGGAACCCGTTGCGTAACGATGAATAATAAAAATCTGTATATAGAAGAACAAGTTTTGGAGTGGTATAACCCGCTAACAGATGAATTTATGCATACAGATACAGAAGGATTTAGGGGCTACCATCCGATGCAATGTCCATTTGGGCAAGAGTTTTCGATATTGCGAATAAAGCATTAAGACTTGGGGTAATAGCAGTCAAACCTGCTGCTGCCGGAGTACCTGCTAGTATAATCATAATCTCCTCTTCTGCCGGAGCATCTGTCGGTGTAATCGCATCGTCTGCCGGAGCATTGGTTGGTGTAATCGCATCGTCTGCCGGAGCATCGGTTGGTGTAATCGCATCTGTTGCCGGAGCACCGGTTGGTGTAATCGCATCTGTTGCTGGAGCATCGGTTGGTGTAATCGCATCGTCTGCCGGAGCATCGGTTGGTGTAATCGCATCTTCTGCCAGAGCATCGGTTGGTGTAATCGCATCGTCTGCCGGAGCATCGGTTGGTGTAATCGCATCGTCTGCCGGAGCACCGGTTGGTGTAATCGCATCTTTTGCCGGAGTACTGGTCGGTGTAATCTCATCGTCTGCTGGAGCATCTGTCGGTGTAATCGCATCTGTTGCCGGAGCATCGGTTGGTGTAATCGCATCGTCTGCCTGAGCATCGGTTGGTGTAATCGCATCTGTTGCCTGAGCACCGGTTGGTGTAATCGCATCTTCTGCTGGAGCATCGGTCGGTGTAATCGCATCTGTTGCCGGAGCACCGGTTGGTGTAATCGCATCTGTTGCCGGAGCACCGGTTGGTGTAATCGCATCTGTTGCCGGAGCATCTGTCGGTGTAATCGCATCTGTTGCCGGAGCATCGGTTGGTGTAATCGCATCTGTTGCCGGAGCATCGGTTGGTGTAATCTCCTCAAGGTTGCATGTGTGTGGGGTAGTGGATGCCAAACTAGGGAAGGCTTAGATAGCCGTTGATGCAACACCGTATGATGCCGTGCTAGAATTTTCCAAGCTCAGCTTAATTGCGTAATAATACTGTTGCCCACATGTCGCTGTTGGATCGGTGTAGGAGATGATTTGCCTGGTAGCTATCTTAATATAATTTGCTCGTGGTTGATCACTTCGATATATATCACAGAAATCGATGCGGTTGAATGTGACCATAACTCCGTCGACAGTATTGTGTGTAGCAACTTCCCAATCGTCTTCAGTATTATTTCGAGACAGGCGGATGTCGATCCATTCTGGTAATGTACTCAGTTTCACACGGGGCATAGTAGTTGTAGTTGCTGTTACCTGATAAAATCCAGAATATTCCTCGTTTGCCGGAGCATCTGTCGGTGTAATCTCCTCTTCTGCCGGAGCACCGGTTGGTGTAATCTCATCTGTTGCCTGAGCATCGGTTGGTGTAATCGCATCTGTTGCCGGAGCACCGGTTGGTGTAATCGCATCGTCTGCCGGAGCATCTGTCGGTGTAATCGCATCGTCTGTCGGAGCATCGGTTGGTGTAATCTCCTCTTCTGCCGGAGTACCGGTTGGTGTAATCTCCTCTTCTGCCGGAGCATCGGTTGGTGTAATCGCATCTGTTGCCGGAGCATCGGTTGGTGTAATCGCATCTTTTGCCGGAGCACCGGTTGGTGTAATCGCATCGTCTGCTGGAGCATCGGTTGGTGTAATCGCATCTGTTGCCGGAGCACCGGTTGGTGTAATCGCATCGTCTGCCGGAGCATCGGTTGGTGTAATCGCATCTTCTGCCGGAGCATCTGTCGGTGTAATCTCATCTTTTGCCCGAGTATCTGATATTATAATCTCCTCTTCTGCCGGAGCATCTGTCGGTGTAATCGCATCTGTTGCCGGAGCACCGGTTGGTGTAATCTCCTCTTCTGCCGGAGCATCTGTCGGTGTAATCGCATCTGTTGCCGGAGCACCGGTTGGTGTAATCGCATCTGTTGCCGGAGCACCGGTTGGTGTAATCGCATCTGTTGCCGGAGCATCTGTCGGTGTAATCGCATCTGTTGCTGGATCATCGGTTGGTGTAATCGCATCTGTTGCCTGAGCATCGGTTGGTGTAATCGCATCTTCTGCCAGAGCACCGGTTGGTGTAATCGCATCTGTTGCCGGAGCATCGGTTGGTGTAATCGCATCTTCTGCCGGAGCACCGGTTGGTGTAATCGCATCGTCTGCCGGAGCACCGGTTAGTGTAATCGCATCTGTTGCCGGAGCATCTGTCGGTGTAATCGCATCTTCTGCCGGAGCACCGGTTAGTGTAATCGCATCGTCTGCCGGAGCACCGGTTGGTGTAATCGCATCGTCTGCCGGAGCACCGGTTGGTGTAATCTCATCTTCTGCCAGAGCACAGGTTGGTGTAATCGCATCGTCTGTCGGAGTACCGGTTGGTGTAATCGCATCGTCTGCCGGAGCATCTGTCGGTGTAATCGCATCTTCTGCCGGAGCATCTGTCGGTGTAATCTCATCTTTTGCCCGAGTATCTGATATTATAATCTCCTCTTCTGCCTGAGCATCGGTTGGTGTAATCTCCTCTTCTGCCGGAGCACCGGTTGGTGTAATCTCCTCTTCTGCCGGAGCATCTGTCGGTGTAATCGCATCTGTTGCCGGAGCACCGGTTGGTGTAATCGCATCTGTTGCCGGAGTACCGGTTGGTGTAATCGCATCTGTTGCCGGAGCATCTGTCGGTGTAATCGCATCTTCTGCCGGAGCATCTGTCGGTGTAATCTCATCTTTTGCCCGAGTATCTGATATTATAATCTCCTCTTCTGCCTGAGCATCGGTTGGTGTAATCTCCTCTTCTGCCGGAGCACCGGTTGGTGTAATCTCCTCTTCTGCCGGAGCATCTGTCGGTGTAATCGCATCTGTTGCCGGAGCACCGGTTGGTGTAATCGCATCTGTTGCCGGAGCACCGGTTGGTGTAATCGCATCTGTTGCCGGAGCATCTGTCGGTGTAATCGCATCTGTTGCCGGAGCACCGGTTGGTGTAATCGCATCTGTTGCCGGAGCATCTGCCGGTGTAATCGCATCTGTTGCCGGAGCATCGGTTGGTGTAATCGCATCGTCTGTCGGAGCATCGGTTGGTGTAATCTCCTCTTCTGCCGGAGTACCGGTTGGTGTAATCTCCTCTTCTGCCGGAGCATCGGTTGGTGTAATCGCATCTGTTGCCGGAGCATCGGTTGGTGTAATCGCATCTGTTGCCGGAGCATCTGTTAATATAATCGCATCTTCTGCCGGAGCATCGGTTGGTGTAATCGCATCTGTTGTCGGAGCACCGGTTGGTGTAATCTCGTCTTCTGCTGGAGCATCGGTTGGCGTAATCGCATCGTCTGCCGGAGCATCGGTTGGTGTAATCTCCTCAAGGTTGCATGTGTGTGGGGCAGTGGATGCCAAACTAGGGAAGGCTTAGATAGCCGTTGATGCAACACCGTATGATGCCGTGCTAGAATTTTCCAAGCTCAGCTTAATTGCGTAATAATACTGTTGCCCACATGTCGCTGTTGGATCGGTGTAGGAGATGATTTGCCTGGTAGCTATCTTAATATAATTTGCTCGTGGTTGATCACTTCGATATATATCACAGAAATCGATGCGGTTGAATGTGACCATAACTCCGTCGACAGTATTGTGTGTAGCAACTTCCCAATCGTCTTCAGTATTATTTCGAGACAGGCGGATGTCGATCCATTCTGGTAATGTACTCAGTTTCACACGGGGCATAGTAGTTGTAGTTGCTGTTACCTGATAAAATCCAGAATATTCCTCGTTTGCCGGAGCATCGGTTGGTGTAATCTCCTCTTCGGCAAATACCAAAGATAGGGTAAACGGACTTGGTGCATTCCACTTGATGATGTCGCCACGCATCAGATGCGTTATTTCCGTCGTTGCGATAGTGTCCTTTGTGATATAGGACGCACCATCTTGAATCCAGTAGTCAGACGATGTGGATTGAGAATTTTCGTTGCTTGGAATGTTAAATCCCATTAGTGTATAATCTTGTGGATTAGAGTTCATGTAAAATTCCTTTCTAATTTTTGCGTTTTTGCGGTAATAAAAAAGCCCTCCCTTGTGAGGAAGACTTGAATTGTTATTGGTTAATTTTCAATACTACGCCGCTGGCGCTATTATAAAGGCCGCCGCGAAGACTGCAGAATAAATAATCTGGTCTATTGGTTTCTGGGTGGAATAAAATCTGAGGTCTTTCGAACCTACCTTTAAGAGGTCTAAATAATGGTTCAGCTTCTTCTGGGAAGTAGTGATAAGACTCTCTAAATCCGATTTGCGGAACGCCATCCCAGTGGAGACCATCGGTAGAAGTAACATAAACTCCGTCTTCTTCATTGCCAAAAACACCCATGCCGCGCATAATTGCCTTGTAGATGCCATCTTCATACCAAATATACGCATCTTCGCATTGAATAGTTGGCCCGAGGTATGAAAATTCAAGATTTGGATTGCCATCATACTTCACGTAAGGGCCTTCTAGCTTGTCTGCAATAGCGACGCCATACATTCTATTGCCATAGCCATTGGTTTCCCTAACAGATTGCTCGCTCCAGCCTTTGTAATACATATAAAACTTACCTTCGGGAGTTACAACAAGAGCAGGATTGGTGGTGCAAATGTCATCCCATTCACCTGGAGCGCCGGCTTCAATTAACGGATGCTCATCAGAGATGCGAGTCCAAGGGCCGTTTACACTTTTAGAAACAGCCATACCAACGCGTTTGCTTCTAATGAGTTTTTTGAAAAAGGCATCTTGAACTTCTTGAGGTTGGTCTAAAAATTCATCACGACTGATGCCTAAATCCGAACCATCCGTACCGAGATAAACTAATACGTACTGATCTCCGACTTTGTAAACACTAGGATTGTGGATAGACCAGCTGTCCCAATGATTTCCACCGCGGCCTTCCAAAGCAATATCAACAAATTCATACGGACCCTCAGGAGAGTCGCTGACAGCGTGAGCAATTTCGCAAGATACAACCCAGCCAACAGGCTTAGCATATTTGTGGACCCATCTGCTATAAAATACATGAACACGACCATCTTCGCCATAAATTGGAGCACAGCCCCAAACTCTATAAAGAGGTGTTTCGAGAATTCTAGTTATTCCTGTTAAGCTTTTGCAGAAATCACTTTCTACATGCTCAGGTTGCTTCATTACATGTTCTGGTTTTTTCATGACATTTACTCCTTAAAAGAAAAATTATAAGTATAGTTTTAACCAATTTTTTGCCATTTATACCAAAAAAAATAATTTATTATAAACGAGCGATCGCTATTAATGCGTATAATTTTTATGCTATCTACCATAATAAGTAATATGAATTTCATTATAGAAAGGAATTGGATGAATGTTAGATATTAAAATATTTGTAGCGCATACGCAAGAGAATAGTATTACGGTGGAAAACCCACTATATCAAAATATTATAACGCAGTCGACAGGCGAGACGAAATTTATTAGAGACAGCGAAGGGAACAATATTTCGAACAAGTACGATAAATACCAGTATTTAACAGTGCAATACTGGGCATGGAAGAACGCAGAAGCAGACTATTACGGACTAGGAATGGAAAACAAGTACCTAAGTTTTTCGAAGAGTAATATTCGTAATAACGCCAAAACTGATTTTGTATATCCGGCTCTATACTTCGATGAACATCCGACAATAGACCCACCGATTAAATTTGAGTATCTCAATAAACAAGTGATTGAGAAGTTAAATTTATTTGAGCAACCGATGCGAGAACTGATAGAGCAACACGACATGATAATCACCTCGCCAGTGGAGTGGGATATAGCGGTGATGGATCAGTTTGAAATTCCTTCTATCTTCGATAACAAGCTAGAGGCAGTGTTGAATATTATCAAGGTAACGAGTCCAGAAATGGCATTAATAGCGGAGGAGTATTTGAAAGGGCGCATATACTATCCGGGATCTTTATATATTATGAAGAAAGAGCTATTTCATGAGTATTGCAACTGGAGTTTTAAAATATTAGAGGAGTTAGAGAATCAGACAGACTTTAGCAATTATTCTGTAGAAGGGTTAAAAATGCTATATTATGTAAGTGAACGATTGCTAGGAATATACTATAGTTATATAAAGCAACAAGGCAAATATAGACTAGCCGAGCTCGACTGGTGCGAGGTGGAGCATGTAGCCGTAGAAGCCGAGGTGATGCCGGCATTTGCAGATACATCAGACTGTATAGTATTAACAACAGATGATAGGTTCATCATCGGTGCTGCGGCAACTTTGATATCACTGGTCAAAACTTCCAATGTAAATAATAACTATGACATCATCATCTTTCATAAGGATTTATCGGAGAAGTCCAAAACCTTGTTGCGTAATGTCGTTGTGCAGCGCATTAACTTTAGTCTTAGATTCTACGATGTTGGTTATGAAATGAGTACTTATAATGTTTATAAGCCCGGTAATAATTGGCAACCATGCGTATACTTTAAATTATTAATTCCTTCTATAATGCATAATTATAAAAAAAGTTTACATTTAGATTGTGATTTAATCATATTAGAAGATATAGCTAATCTGTTGAGTATTGATTTAAAAGGAAACGCTGTAGCTGGATGTGCAGAGATGGGATGTATAACAACTTCTATACGCAGAACATGGGCTAATAAGTATTACCATGAAAAATTGCGTATAACTAATATGGTAGAATATTTCAATGGTGGAGTTATTGTATTTAATATAAATGAGTTTCATAAAATAACTTCTTTGGCACAACTTTTGCACGAAGCAGAAAAAAAACATCTAAATTTAGAACAAGATATATTATCCAAATCATTTGTGAACCATATTTATCTATTACCACAGAGTTGGAATCTAACCAGAGATTTTCTAGGTACAGTAATGAATTTATATAAACAATATCTTCCTTCAAATATCTATCAAAAATATTTAGATGCAAGGCAAAAACCTAAAATAATTCATTATATAGGTCCTTTAAAACCTTGGGATAACCCAAATTTGGAATATGCAAGTTATTGGTGGGATACCATACGTGGAACAGAAATATATGAAATGGCTATAAACTCACAAATACAAAAGAATTTTTCTGAAAATATAAAAAAAACCACTAAAAAGTTTATGGATACATTATAATTACGAAAGTAATAAATTGCTCCTGCTGATAACAATAGCAGGAGTTGTTTTATAATGTTTAAATTTCCATATATTAGTAGTTTTAATACTTGTTTTGACTTTTTATTTTTGAATGGCATATAATACAGTTTCATATGCTGAGTTCGTACCACTACCATGATGTCTCAAATACATAGTATATTTTGGGTTGATATTCTTAAGCCAATTGGTGATAATGATCACATCTTCTAGTTTATGATAAACACAGATTGCTAATTTGGGAGCATATTGTTTAATTAATTGTTCTCCACCTTTTAGCGCTTCTAATTCTGCTCCTTCAATATCCATTTTTATGAATGTAGGAATATCACGGATATTCGTTTTATCGTGAATAAAATAATTATCTAAAGTATCAACATGAATTATAATATTTCCTTCTGTAGTAATACAATTAGCACTACTTTGAGTATTTTCAAATTTAAGTGTATCTTTTTTATCCCATAATCCTACATCATAAATTTCATAATTACTAATAGAGGATATCTCCAAATTTTGTTTGGATAATTTAGCTAGTTTGGGATCAGCTTCAAATAAATATATTTTTTTATAATTTTGTTTATATTTTTCAGCAAATTCAATCGAAGTGCTTGCATTATATACACCAACATCAACAAAAACTTCATTTTCGTTGAAAGAAATTATACTTTTATCAAAATAATTATTTTCAAACATAAATTTTAAAATATTTATTATATTCTCTGGATGTATGCCAATAGATATTAAAGAATCTAATATTTCTGAAAAATAAGTGTGAGAGGCAATTATAATAGGTGTATCAGAATAAGTTGACAATAATTCTGCTTTAGATATTACCTTTATTCCATCTTCTGTTTTTACATTGTCGATATCACTAGGATTACTGACGCAAAATATAACCTTTTTAATATCTTTTATTGCTTCAAATATCGAGTGTCCTAATACACCTGCTCCATAAATTATAATTGTTGGATTGCTAAATTTTTCCACTTCTTTTCTTAGTGTTATTTTTTCTTCTGGATTTACAGCATCTGCTGCAGAACTCACATTTAATTTTCCTAATTCCTCAATACTTGCAGGTGTTTGTTTATATGCATACTGTATTCTTTTGTCAAAGATCTCACGTGACAAGTCATCCGCTAAGCTTTCATAAGCCGTTTTTATTTCATTAAAAGTTATCTTAGTTGTTCCAGTTTCGTCCATCATAATATTTACTCCTTATTAATAATTTAAATAGTTTAATATTTGATTTATAATTTCTTCCACACTGTTGTTTTGAGTGTCGGCAATAAAGTCGGGACTTGCTGGTACTTCATAAGGGCTAGATATTCCTGTAAATTTGCTAATTTCACCCTGTCTAGCTTTTTGATACAACCCTTTAGTATCTCGTTTTTCGCACTCTTCTAAAGAAGTATTAACGTAGATTTCAACAAAGTCTTTGCCTATAATGTTCTTAGCATTCTCTCGATCTTTTTCAAAAGGTGAAATTGCGGCAACTAATACAATGATACCTGCATCATTTAATAGCTTGCTCACTTCTGCAATTCGACGAATATTTTCTACTCTATCCTCCTCTGAAAATCCCAGGTTATTATTTAGATCGATTCTAATGTTATCGCCATCTAATAGCATGGTATGTTTTCCAAAAACTGCTAACATTTTCTCCAAAGCATTTGCGAGAGTAGATTTACCTGGTAGCTATCTTAATATAATTTGCTCGTGGTTGATCACTTCGATATATATCACAGAAATCGATGCGGTTGAATGTGACCATAACTCCGTCGATAGTATTGTGTGTAGCAACTTCCCAATCGTCTTCAGTATTATTTCGAGACAGGCGGATGTCGATCCATTCTGGTAATGTACTCAGTGTCACACGGGGCATAGTAGTTGTAGTTGCTGTTACCTGATAAAATCCAGAATATTCCTCGTTTGCCAGAGCACCTGCTATTATAATCGCATCTTCTGCCGGAGCGCCGGCTTCAATCAACGGATGCTCATCAGAGACGCGAGTCCAAGGACCGTTTACACTTTTAGAAATAGCCATACCAACGCGTTTGCTTCTAATGAGTTTTTTGAAAAAGGCATCTTGAACTTCTTGAGGTTGGTCTAAAAATTCATCACGACTGATGCCTAAATCCGAACCATCCGTACCGAGATAAACTAATACGTACTGACCTCCGACTTTGTAAACACTCGGATTGTGGATAGACCAGCTGTCCCAATGATTTCCACCGCGGCCTTCCAAAACAATATCAACAAATTCACACGGACTCTCAGGAGAGTCGCTGACAGCATGAGCAATTTCACAAGATACAACCCAGCCAACAGGTTTAGCATATTTGTGGACCCATCTGCTATAAAATACATGAACACGACCATCTTCGCCATAAATTGGAGCACAGCCCCAAACTCTATAAAGAGGTGTTTCGAGAATTCTAGTTATTCCTGTTAAGCTTTTGCAGAAATCGCTTTCTACATGCTCAGGTTGCTTCATTACATGACATGTTCTGGTTTTTTCATGACATTTACTCCTTAAAAGAAAAATTATAAGTATAGTTTTAACCAATTTTTTGCCATTTATACAAAAAAAATAATTTATTGTAAATAAGCGATCGCTATTAATGTGTATAATTATTATGATATTAACCATAATAAGTAATATGAATTTAATTAGAGAAAGGAATTTGCTGAATGTTAGATATTAAAATATTTGTAGCGCATACGCAAGAGAATAGTATTACGGTGGAAAACCCACTATATCAAAATATTATAACGCAGTCGACAGGTGAGACGAAATTTATTAGAGACAGCGAAGGGAACAACATTTCGAACAAGTACGATAAATACCAGTATTTAACAGTGCAATACTGGGCATGGAAGAACGCAGAAGCAGACTATTACGGACTAGGAATGGAAAACAAGTACCTAAGTTTTTCGAAGAGTAATATTCGTAATAACGCCAAAACTGATTTTGTATATCCGGCTCTATACTTCGATGAACATCCGACAATAGACCCACCGATTAAATTTGAGTATCTCAATAAACAAGTGATTGAGAAGTTAAATTTATTTGAGCAACCGATGCGAGAACTGATAGAGCAGCACGACATGATAATCACCTCGCCAGTGGAGTGGGATATAGCGGTGATGGATCAGTTTGAAATTCCTTCTATCTTCGATAACAAGCTAGAGGCAGTGTTGAATATTATCAAGGTAACGAGTCCAGAAATGGCATTAATAGCGGAGGAGTATTTGAAAGGGCGCATATACTATCCGGGATCTTTATATATTATGAAGAAAGAGCTATTTCATGAGTATTGCAACTGGAGTTTTAAAATATTAGAGGAGTTAGAGAATCAGACAGACTTTAGCAATTATTCTGTAGAAGGGTTAAAAATGCTATATTATGTAAGTGAACGATTGCTAGGAATATACTATAGTTATATAAAGCAACAAGGCAAATATAGATTAGCCGAGCTCGACTGGTGTGAGGTGGAGCATGTAGCTGTAGAAGAAGAGGTGATGCCGGCATTTGCAGATACATCAGACTGTATAGTATTAACAACAGATGATAGGTTCATCATCGGTGCTGCGGCAACTTTGATATCACTGGTCAAAACTTCCAATGTAAATAATAACTATGACATCATCATCTTTCATAAGGATTTATCGGAGAAGTCCAAAACCTTGTTGCGTAATGTCGTTGTGCAGCGCATTAACTTTAGTCTTAGATTCTACGATGTTGGTTATGAAATGAGTACTTATAATGTTTATAAGCCCGGTAATTATTGGCAACCATGCGTATACTTTAAATTATTAATTCCTTCTATAATGCATAATTATAAAAAAAGTTTACATTTAGATTGTGATTTAATCATATTAGAAGATATAGCTAATCTGTTGAGTATTGATTTAAAAGGAAACGCTGTAGCTGGATGTGTAGATAAGGGAACTATAACAACTTCTATACGCAGAACATGGGCTAATAAGTATTACCATGAAAAATTGCGTATAACTAATATTGTAGAATATTTCAATTGTGGAGTTACTGTATTTAATATAAATGAGGTTCATAAAATAACTTCTTCGGTAGAACTTTTACACGAAGCAGAAAAAAAATATCTAACTGTAGAACAAGATATATTATCCAAATCATTTATGAACCATATTTATATATTACCACAGAGTTGGAATCTAACCATAGATTTTCTAGGTACAGTAATGAATTTATATAAACAATATCTTCCTTCAAATATCTATCAAGAATATTTAGATGCAAGGCAAAAACCTAAAATAATTCATTATGTAAGTGCTTTAAAACCTTGGGATAACCCAAATTTGGAATATGCAAGTTATTGGTGGGATACCATACGTGGAACAGAAATATATGAAATGGCTATAAATTCACAAATACAAAAAAGTTGTTCTGAAAATATAAAAAAAACCACTAAAAAGTTTATGGATACATTATAATTACGAAAGTAATAAATTGCTCCTGCTGATAACAATAGCAGGAGTTGTTTTATAATGTTTAAATTTCCATATATTAGTAGTTTTAATACTTGTTTTGATTTTTTATTTTTGAATGGCATATAATACAGTTTCATATTGGTTACCGCTGCCCCCACCATAATGTCTCAAATACATAGTATATTTTGGATTGATATTCTTAAGCCAATTGGTGATAATGATTACATCTTCCAGTTTATGATAAACACAAATTGCTAATTTGGGAGCATATTGTCTAATTAATTGTTCTCCACCTTTTAGCGCTTCTAATTCTGCTCCTTCAATATCCATTTTTATAAATGTAGGAATTTCACGGATATTCGTTTTATCGTGAATAAAATAATTATCTAAAGTATCAACATGAATTATAATATTTCCTTCCATATCAATTTTAGAACATTTCATTTCCGAAGTATTATTAAATCTAAGAGTTTCTTTTTTATCCCATAATCCTACGTCATAAATTTCATAATTATTAATAGAGGATATCTCCAAAAATTGTTTGGATAATCTAGCTAGTTCAGGATCAGCTTCAAATAAATATATCTGTTTATAAATTCGATTACATTTTTCAGCAAACTCAATGGAAGTGCCTCCGTTATATACACCTACATCCACAAAAACTTCATTTTTACTCAAAGAAATAATATCTGTGTCAAAATAATGTCCTTCAAATAATATTTTAAGAATATCAATTATATTAGTTGGATCTATACCGCTAGATAGTAAAAATCCAAATATTTCAGAAAAATAAGTGTGAGATGCAATTATAATAGGTGTATCAGAATAAGTTGACAATAATTCTGCTTTAGATATTACCTTTATTCCATCTTCTGTTTTTACATTGTCGATATCACTAGGATTACTTACGCAAAATATAACCTTTTTAATATCTTTTATTGCTTCAAATATCGAGTGTCCTAATACACCTGCTCCATAAATTATAACTGTTGTATTGCTAAATTTTTCCACTTCTTTTCTTAGTGTTATTTTTTCTTCTGGATTTACAGCATCTGCTGCAGGACCTACATTTAATTTTCCTAATTCCTCAATACTTGCAGGTGTTTGTTTATATGCATACTGTATTCTTTTGTCAAAGATCTCACGTGACAAGTCATCCGCTAAGCTTTCATAAGCCGTTTTTATTTCATTAAAAGTTATCTTAGTTGTTCCAGTTTCGTCTATCATAATATTTACTCCTTATTAATAATTTAAATAGTTTAATTTCCATATATTAGTAGTTTTAATACTTGTTTTGATTTTTTATTTTTGAATGGCATATAATACAGTTTCATATGCTGAGTTCGTACCACTACCATGATGTCTCAAATACATAGTATATTTTGGGTTGATATTCTTAAGCCAATTGGTGATAATGATCACATCTTCCAGTTTATGATAAACACAAATTGCTAATTTGGGAGTATATTGTTTAATTAATTGCGCTCCACCTTTTAACGCTTCTAATTCTGCTCCTTCAATATCCATTTTTATGAATGTAGGAATTTCACGGATATTCGTTTTATCGTGAATAAAATAATTATCTAAAGTATCAACATGAATTATAATATTTCCTTCTGTAGTAATACAATGAATACTATTTTGAGTACTTTCAAATTTAAGTGTATCTTTTTTATCCCATAATCCTACGTCATAAATTTCATAATTATTAATAGAGGATATCTCCAAAACTTGTTTGGATAATCTAGCTAGTTCAGGATCAGCTTCAAATAAATATATCTGTTTATAAATTCGATTACATTTTTCAGCAAACTCAATGGAAGTGCCTCCGTTATATACACCTACATCCACAAAAACTTCATTTTTACTCAAAGAAATAATATCTGTGTCAAAATAATGATTTTCAAACATAAACTTTAAAATATTTATTATATTTTCTGGATGTATGCCAATAGATATTGAAGAATCTAATATTTCTGAAAAATAAGTTTGAGATGCAATTATAATAGGTGTATCAGAATAAGTTGGCAATAATTCTTCTTTAGATATTACCTTTATTCCATCTTCTGTTTTTACATTGTCGATATCACTAGGATTACTTACGCAAAATATAACCTTTTTAATATCTTTTATTGCTTCAAATATCGATTGTCCTAATCTACCTGCGCCATAAATTATAACTGTTGGATTGCTAAATTTTTCCACTTCTTTTCTTAGTGTTATTTTTTCTTCTGGATTTACAGCATCTACTGCAGGACTCACATTTAATTTTCCTAATTCCTCAATACTTGCAGGTGTTTGTTTATATGCATACTGTATTCTTTTGTCAAAGATCTCACGTGACAAGTCATCCGCTAAGCTTTCATAAGCCGTTTTTATTTCAGTAAAAGTTATCTTAGTTGTTTCAGTTTCGTCTATCATAATATTTACTCCTTATTAATAATTTAAATAGTTTAATATTTGATTTATAATTTCTTCCACACTGTTGTTTTGAGTGTCGGCAATAAAGTCGGGACTTGCTGGTACTTCATAAGGGCTAGATATTCCTGTAAATTTGCTAATTTCACCTTGTCTAGCTTTTTGATACAACCCTTTAGTATCTCGTTTTTCGCACTCTTCTAAAGAAGTATTAACGTAGATTTCAACAAAGTCTTTGCCTATAATGTTCTTAGCATTCTCTCGATCTTTTTCAAAAGGTGAAATTGCGGCAACTAATACAATGATACCTGCATCATTTAATAGCTTGCTCACTTCTGCAATTCGACGAATATTTTCTACTCTATCCTCCTCTGAAAATCCCAGGTTATTATTTAGCCCGATTCTAATGTTATCGCCATCTAATAGCATGGTATGTTTTCCAAAAACTGCTAACATTTTCTCCAAAGCATTTGCGAGAGTAGATTTACCTGATCCGGATAATCCGGTAAACCAAATCGTCTTAGGAGTTTGATTTTTTAATAATGAACGGGTCTCTTTTGTAACATCAAGGTTTTGCCATGTTAAATTATCAGAACGATATAATATGTGTTCAATGACTCCGCACGCTGCAGTCATGTTAGTAATTCTGTTGATTAAAATAAAACGTCCTAATTCAGGAGTCTGATTAAATTTATCTAATACCACTTTTTCGGATAATGAAACATCGCAATTTATTAAGTCATTCTTCTGTGCCTGTTCTTGTAAAATATGCTTTCCAGAATTCACATTAACGCAATAATGAATTTTTATTATAGTGGCCGGGATAACCTTGGTTCCCACTTTTAATAAATAATTTCTGCCTACAATTAATTCTTCATCGTCCATCCATAGCAAATTTGTTCTAAATAAACGTCCTATAGTCTGTTTTTTATTTTTTGTGATTACGCATCCTCGAGAGCAATCGACTTCACGATCCAATACCAAAGTTACAGCTTGTTGCGTATCAACTGCTACAACATCCTTATCCATTAATAAGATTTGCTTAATATCTGCTGTCTCTCCACTTGGAAATATATAAACCGCATCATTTAAAGCTAGTTTACCTTGCATAACCTGCCCTTGAAACCCTCTAAACGTATGATCAGGACGACTCACTCGTTGCACTGTCATCAAAAATGGTTTTTCTGTGGCAGTAACTGCAACATCTACTGTCTCTAAGTATTGCAATAACGGAATGCTTTCATACCACAACATATTAATAGATAACCTTGTGATATTATCTCCTTTAGACGCAGCGATAGGAATGGTAAATAAGCTTTGATAATTAAATGATTCCATGAGCGTATATATATCATGTCTTATATTTTCGAATACAGATTTTTTATAATTGACTAGATCCATTTTATTAATTGCAAAGACAAAATTGCGGATACCCATTAGGTTACAAATTCTAGTATGGCGTTTTGTCTGTCGCAAAATACCCTTTGTAGCATCAACTAATATAATTGCCAAATCACAAAATGATGCTCCCACTGCCATATTTCTAGTATATTCTTCATGTCCGGGAGTATCTGCAACAATAAAACTTCGTCTATCAGTGCTAAAATATCGATATGCTACATCGATCGTAATGCCTTGCTCTCTTTCTGCCGTAAGTCCATCTAAGAGTAGGGCATAATCAATCTCATCACCCGCGCTACCCTGTTTACTGTCCTCTACTAATGCCGCTTCTTGCTCCTTAAATATCAGTTTAGCGTCGCAGAGCATTCGTCCAATTAGAGTTGATTTCCCGTCATCCACACTACCACAAGTAATAAATTTTAATAATGTATTCATTTAGAAATACCCCTCCTTTTTACGACGTTCCATGCTTCCACGAGCCTCATGATCAATAATTCGACTAACTCGTTCTGAAGATGTAGTGTTTAACGTTTCGTTGATCACGCTGTCCAATGTATCGGCCGCGGATAAAGTAGCACCTGTTAGAGGGTAACATCCAAGGGTTCTAAATCGCACTGATTTTTGCTCTACTGTTTCTCCGGGTTTCAACTTCATTCTATCATCATCAATCATAATCAAATTGTTATCGCGTGCAACAACAGGACGTTCCTTTGCAAAATATAATGGAACGATTTCTATATTCTCTTGCTTAATATATTGCCACACATCTTTTTCAGTCCAATTAGATATCGGAAATACACGAATGCTTTCACCTTTATTTATTTGAGTATTATACAAATCCCATAGTTCGGGGCGTTGATTTTTGGGATCCCAGGTGTGCGTACTATTTCTAAACGAAAAGATGCGTTCTTTGGCACGAGAGGCTTCTTCATCACGCCTAGCTCCACCAAACGCTACATTAAAACCATATTTATCCAGAGCCTTTTTTAGAGCTTCGGTTTTCATAATATCCGTGTAAATGCTTCCATAATCAAAAGGATTAATATCTTTTTTAACSCCTTCTTCGTTTGTGTAAACAAGCATTTCTATTCCAGCTTGCTTGGCTATGCGATCTCTAAATTCTATCATTTCGCGAAATTTCCACGTTGTATCTATATGCAATAATGGAAATGGAAGTTTTTCGGGATAAAAAGCCTTTAATGCTAAATGCAATAAACACGAACTGTCTTTACCAATCGAATATAGCATAACGGGTTTTTCGCATTCAGCCACTACTTCTCGAAAAATATAAATTGCCTCTGCTTCTAATCTATCTAAGTGTGACATGTTCACTCACCTCTACCGTATATGACTTCTCCACYTATTTTTAAATTTTTCAATATCTGCATCAGAGTAACAATGCTTAACATATGGTTCGTTAAAACACGCATCAAAATATTCTTGCGATATAACCAATTCTTTTTGAGCTTGCTTATATGAATCGGCTATCCATTTGTCTGCAGCCATATTACCATTCTCTAATTTATCAAAGGGTATTCCTACCCAAGATGATAATTCAGGAATAAGATTGTTGAGCTTTTCTAACTGATATACAAATACTTCAATATTTCCTTCTCTAATGATAGTATATCCTTTTTCCTTATCGAATGGGTATCTCATAATATCAATTACATTTTCGCAAAATTGAGAAATATTTTGTTGAATAAGATATGGATCCACGATATCAAGATCATTCTTTTTCATATCTGGATAGCTATATCGCATCAAGCAATTATCAAATATTTTTTGAACATCTATTTTTTCTGCCAAAGATACTTGGAATAGTCGAATAGATAAACCATTCACTCGTGAGTCGCCCATATGACTTATAAGGTGGTAAATTAACGATAAATTTTGTCCAATAGGTTCTCTTAGTCCAAAGGTTAATTTTAATTTATTATTTCTTTTTAAATTAACTTTTTTATTAAATATATATGAACTATGTGGAAACAAATAACAGTCAATATCATTTTTGTTAAAAGTATATTTTAAAGTAAAATCTCCGGTTTTAGGAGGCATACAAAGAATAATTGGTTCATTGTGGTCATATATGGATAAAAAATGATTTAAACTGAGAGTCAAAGAATCAAGATATAGAGTAATGTCATTAATAAACTTATCCATCCAATCTGTATCTTTTGGAAAAGTTGACTCCACTTTCAAGAAAACTAAAACATTTTCAGCTTCATCATATGAAACCCAATTCTTAATATTCAATTTTTTAAGTAATTCAGCTGCTGCAGCATTATATGCATCTGGCAGAGCGATTTGAATCATGGTATTTTCTTCTGCTACAAGCGCTTCAAATTGAGCCTGATCGACTACCTTATCAGCATCTACCAATTTGCTCGCTTCTTGATTAGCATAATTGTAAAATGCGGTCACTTCGATGTTAAATGCTTTGAAAAGTTTTATTAGCTTGGCAGCTTCTTTGCCTACGCCGAGCATTACAATTTTATTTTCTCTATAGATCTGTAAATTGTTATCTGTTTTAAAAACGGGTATCACTCAATCATCTCCTGTCATATATTTTTTGTTAAAATATATTTTTATATTTCCACAAACAGCTATATTTTATACTTTAAACGCACATGCAAATATTATACATGTGCGTTGTATACTCTATTTAAAAAATTCTATTATGGTTTCTGCGACAGCTTTAGAGTAACTAGTTGTAAACTCACTTTGGCCCAACTTCTTAGCATCGTCGATGTTGGATAAAAAGCCTCCTTCTATTAATAATGATGGCATCTGGCTGGTTTTTAGCACTATCAATTTAGATGATGGTTTAGCACCTCGATTGAACATTCCAGTATATTCCACAATTTTCTCAATCATTGCTTCTGCCATAAGTTTGGATGTTGTATCATCTTCGCTCGGAAAATAGAATACTTCGCTGCCATTTGGGATGTCGCTGGTATGAGAATTATTATGCACACTCACAAATAAATGCGCACCTATTTCGTTTGCTAAATCAGTTCGATAAGTTAATGCTAGTGTCTCATCTAATTCTCTAGTCATATAGATCTTAATATCCGAATTTGTTTCGATAAAATCCTTAATGGCAAATGCATGCTCAGTATTCAGCTCCTTTTCTATCAAGCCATTGCCTAAAGTTCCAGGATCATTTCCACCATGACCTATATCTAAAACTAGTATTTTAGCATATTTTTCTTCTGGGCGAACAATTTCTAAATTCAATCCACTTGCTGTTTCTGTATGGTTGTATGCACATATCTGATTGCTTTTTATAATCAACTGAGTTGTTTCATCATTCAATATTTCTATCTCTCTAATATTATCGCTGTTTACTTGCAATTTTGTAGATGCATATGCAGCAGAATAGTCCGCTCCCAAATCTATAATAATCTCTCGTTCTTTATAGTTATCTATGATTTCTATAATGGATTTATTATACTGAGTTAATAGCAACATATTTGATTCTTTGTCAATAATCAGCGGTTTGGTAGATTTATTTATGCCTGCTTTTGAAATTAACTCTATATCTATTAAAGGTTTTTGTACAATCATTTTCTGAGATAATTCTATTTCTTCTGTTGTAATTGTATTATCGTCCTTCGTTGCATTATCATCGGTTGACGCATTATCATCGGTTGACGCATTATCATCGGTTGACGMATTATCATCGGTTGAYGMATTATCAKCGGTTGATGTATTATCGCCAGCTATTGTATTCTCGTTCACCGTTGCATTTGGTGCTTCTACTGTTGGTGCTTCTAAAGGTATTTCTCCAAAAAATGCCTCGCCTATTTCTTCTTGAACTTTTTGGAAYCTAATAAATAATGCTCCTTCAGTTTCTTCAAATTGATAATTAAAATTGGTCTTCTTCAAATCAACCTCTATTTCRAGTCCACCCATAGCATTATCTACCTTGATTGYATTTATATAATCTCCTTTAAAGTTTGCCCATCGTTGCTTTGTATCTAAATAATTATGYGGAACTTTGATCCTTAACTTTTCGGCTTCGTCATATATATTCAAATTTACTTCTGTACTTTTAATTCCATTTAATACCAAATAGTCTCCTGCTGAATCTGTGCCTGCAACAATTGCATCAATGGGTTTGCCATAAAATTGTACTATTATTTCATCTCGATTATCGCTTATAATTGTTTCTACATGCGCTTCTCTTTTTAGTGTAAATGCTATAGTTGTAACTCCATCATTATCGGAGCTTTCTATCAATTCTATCGTATCATTTTTAAATGGCATTATAGTTTGAGCYAGCAGTCTTGTGCTATTTTTAATTTCTAATATCAATCTATTATCTTCGCTGCGTGTTGTAACATCGCTAACTTCTCCGTCTATCAATACGCTTACCAAATCTCCGTTATTTTGTTCTAGCATTTCGATTGCTCTCACTATGGCTCTATCACTTTTATTAGGTTCTATATTATTCTTTATTGTTATATCAGATCCTATATAAAACTCTTTGGCTCCATGTAAATTTTGCAAAAACTCTCCTAATGTATTATAATTACCCGAATCATTATATGTAATATTCATACCATTAGTTGTGATAGGCAATAAACTAAATATAGCTAACACCAAATATTTTTTCAAAAGTATCTCCTCCTTGTAGTTCTTTATCTAATTGTATATGGCTATTATGATCCTTTCTGTGAATTTTATAACACTAAAAAATAGAAATAGCATAATTGTGATTTATTGGAAATTTACCAACAAAAAAACTGCCCATCAAGTGAGCAGTCTCTTCTTAAATAGTTGCGACCCTTACTATATTAATAATATTAAGGCAGATGACAACTATCATTATTAAACTAAATAGCTTTTCTACTTGCTTACTTGTAAGTTTTTTGCTAAATTTATCTCCTAGAAAACCTCCTGCAATACCACCAAATATCATATACGGGGCAGTACTTAAATCATATGCTCCAAACCCTACTGTAAATAAAGTAGTTCCTAAAGTTGATATTTGTGAAAAGAATATGGTAAATATGGAATATATTGCTGCATCTTTGGCATTGCAAGAAAATAGAATTATTATTAATGCTACATTTACAGGTCCTCCACCTATACCCAAAAAAGCTGATATAGTACCCATAACTATTCCTGCTGTTAAACATATAAATATATTCGAAGTATTAAAAGTTTTGATTTTTTTCTTAAATATATTAAATAGTAAAATGCTAAACATCAATAATGCTAAAAGTACAGACTGAATAATCTTAGCATTTGTTTCGGGAATTAAATTATCAAATATATCAAATATGTATTTCCCAATAAACCCTCCGGCAATAGCACCAAATGAAAGGGATAATAATTTTTTGTATTCAAAAGTTGCTTTTGACATGAATTTTTTGGCTAGCGAAACAATTGCCATCGAAAATACTGTACACGATGAAAGTATCCCTATAGTTGCCATATCGTAATGACCAAAAAAATCAAGAACTGGCTTAATGATTACTCCGCCACCAAGCCCGGATATAGCACCTACTGTCGAAGCTGATAAACCAATAAGCAAATATAAAATTCCTATTTCCATGTATCTCTCTCCTTTTTTATTTCTAATTATAACAAATTGCCCCATGATTGTAAAGCTTATATATTGACATAGAGTATTTTTGTGTTTGATTTTTAATAATTTTGATATAAAAAAAAGCACTAGTTATTCTAGTGCCTTTTAACGCTTATGCTTTTTAATTAAAAATTCTAATGTAGGTTGAGGTACCAACTTTTCTAATAATTCATAAGCTTCCTCAAGAACGCATCTTCTAACTTTTGAGGCGCTAATCACTTCATCGTCTATTTCTTTTCTAGGAATCTCAATTACTTCGATATTATACTTAGGCAACATTTTTTTCATTTCTGCATTATAGTTGCTGGTCACGGCACAATAGGGTTCCTCGCCCACAAATCTTTTGGTGATATTCAATTCGGGTGCAATCTTGAGGCAAAAAATTCCGAGATCGACATCTGGACCAGAAATAACGTCACCTTTTATAACCGTCTCTTTGGAAAAATATGAAGGGAAAGTCCTTTGAGAAATAATAAAGTTTCCGCTTGGTATAATAATGACATTGTTTAAGTCCTTGCAATTTTCTTGAACTAATGCAAAACGTTCTTCAAACGTATAAACCGACTTATTTTCTTCCACAACAAATATATATAATAAGTCCACTTGGCTAGCAGCATACTCTATGACATACCTATGCCCGAATGTGAATGGATTGCAATTTACCACTATGCTACCTATATTTGCAAGGTCGTTGTATATGGCATTACTGGATTTGAGTATTCCTTTAACATATTGATCTAATTGAGCGTATACTTCATTTGTTAGCATAATTTTTAATTCATCGTCTATATGAGCTTGTTGCCATTGTTTAGTCGATTGATCAAATTTCTTTTTACTGTCGTTAACAAATATTTCATCAAACATAAGTTGTGCAATTCGGGTATGAGCTTTTGGGGTATAATGTGCACTATCTATAAAAATTTTATTATTCATTTCTATATCAGAAAACATAGAGCTTAAGTCAATATAATGAATTTCATGGATCAAGCATATAGATTTAACAATATTAGCTGCTTGACGAGTTAATTGATGGAAATATTGTGTAGTTTCAGAAGTTATCAACTGTTCTTTATTACTGACTTTAAAATATCTATACAAATCGAATTCGTTTTGAGTTAAATTTGGTTTATCAAATATTGTTTGCCAATATAAAAAATATAACTCAGCTCCATATTGATTACAATACAATTTTATTTCTTTCACAAGGTTCATTGAATGTAATAGATATTCATAGTCATATATAGATTGAAACTTATTTGTTCCGGGTAATATAACTATATCGCCCTTAATTAATTTTATATTTTTTAATGCAACAAATAGAGTCATTATATTAGTCCTAAAACTGTTGTGATTAGGCTGCGAATAATTATGGACTTTATAATCATAATCATGTGTATCTACTAATAATTGTAGTTGACTAGGTATAGTATATCTATCTTCAACGCCTACTCCTCTAATGCGAGAATATCCCAATACATATATATTATTAGTATACTTCCTTTTACTACAAATTGTTTTTCTCAATCCATTCTCGCTATTCCAATACTTTGTTTTAATCTCAGGGTACGTATATATTCCAAAAGTATTCATAGTATATTCTGGCTCAATATTTATTTCGCTTAAATATGCATATGGATTTTTGTTGAAGTCTTCTATATGGTTATATCCTTCGAAAATAAACGGATTAATGAGTACTCTTTTTGCTCTTCTAAATCCATATTTATCTACATTTAAATCATAATGTATCATAGAAAAAAGATTAAATACAATATTTTCATTATCAGCTAATTGTCGTATTAATTTATTTTCTATTTTAACCGATTCTTCTACATCTAAAGTCGCTATTAAAATATTAAATGTTGCATCATTAAATTTCAAAAGCATTTTCTTGAAACTGGCTAGTGTAATAACAGTTATATTATCTATTTTGCCAATTGAACTAGCTTTTTTATCTATAAAAAAATTTACCTTAGGTACAACTCCACATCGTTTTTGATCAAAACCCTTATATACTTGCTGCCCTACTTCACCTGCACCATAAATTACCACGATACTTTCTTTAAGGTATAATGGTAGCAAAAAATCATCTTCGCTAGTTAATATATTTATCATGGTTATACCTCCGTCTTAATTTTAGTTTTAGTGTTTCCTAAATTATATTCAAATATGTACTTTCTCTCAAATAGGAACCATCACACTGACACCATATCAGCATAATGGCTCCAATTTGACTTGAGCCATTATGAAACTTGCATTTGAAGTCTAAGCTTATCGGCAATAAGAGCAACAAATTCGGAATTGGTAGGTTTTCCCTTGCCATTATTTACAGTATATCCAAATAATTTTTCAAGTGTTTCCATCTTTCCTCTGCTCCACGCAACTTCTATGGCATGTCTGATTGCTCTTTCTACTCTACTAGGTGTTGTATTATACCTCTTAGCAATGGACGGATATAACTGCTTAGTAATTGAATTTAGAATATCCATATCATTTATGGCCATAATGATGGCATCTCGCAAGTATTGGTATCCCTTAATATGTGCCGGAATGCCTATCTCATGAATAATACTAGTTACTTCTGTTTCTAACGTAAATTTTGATATGCGTTCTTTTTCTTCTTTATTGTCTTCTTTAATAAGATTTTGATTTTGCGGCATATTATACATGTCTTGCATATTCATAAGTTGTTTTATTCGCAACACTAACGCATCTAAATCAAATGGCTTCACAATATAATATTCAGCCCCCAAAGCAAGTGCACGACCTGTGATCTTGTCCTGGCCAACGGCAGATAACATAATCACAATTGGTTTTTTAGATAATTTAGTTGCTTTCAATTTTTCTAAAACACTAATCCCATCTAGGTTTGGCATTATAACATCTAATATTAAAATGTCTGGAGCGAGCTTAATTACTGCGTCATAAGCTTCGTTTCCGTCATATGCCACTCCTACAATTTCAAGACCAGCTTGCTTGTTAATAAATTCTCGTAAAATGTCAATCATATCTTTGCTATCATCTGCTATTACAATTTGAATATTCTTATTTGTTTCCATTTTTAAAGTCCCCCTAAAAAATCATCTTATTTTTTACCTTATTATACTTTAAATTATTAAACTATGCAACTTATTTTTACATATTTTTTCGTAATTTGGGATTTTTTTCTACATCGACTCAAATTATTATGAAATTGTCCAAATTAATATTGAGGATTAATAAAATATCCCGCTTCCTCAAATGCCTCTTTAATCCTTTGGATATGGGCAAATCCGTTTGTTTCAACTGTAATTTCTAGCTGTACATTTTGATATTTATTTCTAGCCTTGGCTTGGTTATGTTCTAATCTAATTACATTAGCGCCAAGTTTTGTTAACAAAGTTGATACATTTAATAGTTGCCCAGGGATATTAGCAAGCTCGACCCCAAAGCAGAATATACGTCCTCTAGATACAAATCCACTATTAATTAATGCTGATAAATTAAGCATATCAATATTTCCGCCACTAATCAAACATACTATCTTTTTATCTTGAATATTTTTAATATCTTTTAACGCGGCTAAAGATGCGACACCAGATGTTTCTGCCACTAATTTATGTTTCTCTAATAATACTAAAAGTTTATCGACTATTACGTTATCTTTAACTCTAACCATCTC
Organism: Candidatus Epulonipiscium viviparus; assembly: GCF_000171335.1. Lineage (GTDB taxonomy): Bacteria > Bacillota > Clostridia > Lachnospirales > Cellulosilyticaceae > Epulonipiscioides > Epulonipiscioides viviparus. The sequence continues at coordinate 8,331 of NZ_ABEQ01000020.3, read as the reverse complement.
ATCCACATAATTTGAAATTACTTCGAAAGTTAACTTGCCAGGGCTCTTTACCGCAATGCCCTCCGCGATAGTTGCAATAGAATCTAAAGCAATCAATCTGTGTTCTTGAAAACTTTTCACCATGGCAGATGCTCCATAAGCTTGTACACCTACTATTTTTATATTAGGATTTATGGCTTTAGCATAAACGCTTATGCCACTGATCAATCCTCCGCCACCAATTGGTACAACAATTATATCGCAATCTGGCAATTGATCCAATATTTCCAACCCAACAGTGCCTTGTCCTGCCATAATCTCTTCATCATCAAACGGGTGAATAAACGTGGCGCCCTCTTGCTGCGATAACTCACACGCTTTCTTATAAGCATCATCAAAAAATTTGCCATGCAATATAACCTTGCCTCCAAAATCCATCGTTGCCTGAACTTTCAGATATGGAGTTGTTTCGGGCATCACAATTGTCGCATTAATTTTTTCGAGAGTAGCTGCATATGCCACGCCTTGAGCATGGTTTCCAGCAGAAGCGCATACTACTCCTCGACCCTTTTGCTCTGCGGTCAACTTGCGAATTTTGTTTAGCGCACCTCGTAATTTATATGCGCCTGTAGTTTGCAAGTTTTCGCATTTGAGATATACTTTGTTGCCGTTTCCACACATTTCTGAAAAAACTGGACTATACAATATAGGAGTTTTGACCACTACATCCTTAATGGTTTCGTATGCGTCTTGTATTTGTTCTATATTCATTTTTTCACCTTCGCTATATAAAACGCCCAACCAGACTTGCTGATCAGGCGCTAGTATTTTAATAATTATATGCCTTAATTTCAAAAAACGCTTGTGGATGCGAACAGACTGGGCAAACTTTTGGTGCGCTAAGCCCCTCTAGAGTATGCCCACACACTGTACATATCCACTCAACTTTTTCGTTTTTCTTAAATACACTTTTGTTTTCTAAGTTTTCTAATAATTTTGCGTATCGTGTTTCGTGTTCTTTTTCTATTGCGCCAACAGACTGAAATAATTTTGCGATATCATTGAACCCTTCTTCTTTGGCAACTTCGGCAAAGCCCAAATACATGTCAGACCATTCAAATTTTTCGCCCTTTATAGCGTCTTTAAGGTTGGATTCTGTATCAGGCATGGCACCATCGTGTAGCAGTTTAAACCAAATTTTGGCATGTGCCTCTTCGTTATTAGCGGTTTCGGTAAATAGATCCGAAATCTGTTTATAACCATCTTTAGCGGCTTGCGATGCATAATAATGGTACTTACTTCTAGCTTGAGCTTCTCCTGCAAATGCTGTTTTGAGGTTTTCTTCTGTTTTACTTCCTTTTAGATTCATAGAATGCTCCTTTGACAAATAGTATTTAATATTAGTCTGTCCCTATTATACCAATTTATTCAAAAGAAACGATAATTTCTATCTATTAGAATCAATCATAAATATCGAAAGCTCATCGCTATAAATTACAATCTTTTCGCTAGAAGAATAATAAACAGATTTTACTTCGTCTAAATTTCCGTATTTATCTACCGCGTATGCAGTAACAGACAGTCTATCATGACCATACGGTAAAGAATAATCCAGGGTAATAGCAATTTCGCTATCAAACTCTGTAATCTCTTTACTATTGGTTTCTATAATAATTTCATAAGCTGTATTGCCTTTCAATGTATCTGCTTGTCTGCTATTTGCTTTTATAGCGTCTTCGTTTGCTATAGTTAAAACCACGTCTTTGTCGTCTGCGTCATGAATCAATCCATCGATAGCGTCAAAATCTAAGTTAAATGTACCTAAATTTGTCTCCATTTCAAATACTGAATCTATATCGCTTAACAAACTCACTAGTGCGTTTGAATTAAACTTAACGCTAACTTTATCAGAATTTTTATGGCTGTCTACATCTATAGATAGCTTGGGTATTGTGCCGCGTACATTGGATTCTTTCATGACATCTGCTGTTGCTGTGTTAATTACATTGTTTGGAATATGAGTAATAGCATAATCCTTATATACATTTTCGTTTTCGATGTCTATCGAAACAGTGGTAATGCGTCCCGATGTAGAAGGTCTTTGAATATCAAAATCATCTAAATGTGGATCATACGTCACTTCTGGAGTTGGAAATTCGCCCGGAAAATAGACCGGTCCCAGCCCTGGAGATAATGAAGGATTAGAAATATTCGGCCCTATATAACCTGGTGGAAGCTCTGGTGTCGGAAAAAATCCATCTGTTGTTACATTTTCGTGAGGTATCGGATAGTTGGGATTGGGTCCTATGTAGCCTGGTGGTGTATCTGGAGTTACTTCTGGCGTTGGGAATAACACAACTCCGGGTGCTACATCTTCGTGAGGTATCGGATAGTTGGGATTTGGCCCTATATAGCCTGGCGCTACTTCTGGAGTTACTTCTGGCGTTGGGAATAACACAACTCCGGGTGCTACATTTTCGTGAGGTATCGGATAGTTGGGGTTTGGCCCTATGTAGCCTGGTGCTACTTCTGGAGATACTTCTGGTGTTGGAAATCTACCTCCCGACACTTCGGAAGATCCTGGCAAAACTACAGTACTTGCATAGAAACTTGAAGTTGGTGGTGCATAATACGTTTCGTTCGTAAATAGCGTCGAAGATACCGAAAATTTTTCTGTACGATTCGCATAAATCATTTTTACATACACTGATTCCACAATAGTATCAGTTGGGTATTGTATAAACGCAACATCCAGTTCATCATCATAAGTTATTGGTCGGCTATCCTCGATTAAAATTTTCATTTCGTTGCCACTGACATTTGCAAATTTGAGTGTTGTAGATGGCAAAGATTGAAACTGCGTCTTTGCATCGTCCAAATCATCGGCAAATGTAATCGTAATTTCGGCACCATACAATTTTTCGGTATCCAACAATCGAATAAATAAACCATCATTATACGTATATATCTTTGCATTAGATTGCTCTATTCCGCTATACACAAGTGCTGCATATGCTGTTGTAGCAGGCGTTGTTGCCATGGTGATACTTGCTAATAATAGTGCTGCTGCCGTTTTTAATTTCATAGAAACTACCTCCTTGAAAGTTGAGTGCAGAAAATTTCGATTATTAATACGAAAAAATTTCTGGCATTGTATTGTTAGCATCTGGTTCTACATACACTGATGGTACATTCGGTCCTACTTCTGGTGTTGGGGAGTAATATTGGTTCGGACCTACTGTTGGTATAGTGTAATTTGGGTTTGGTCCCACTTCTGGTGTTGGAGAGTAATATTGGTTCGGACCTACTGTTGGTATAGTATAATTTGGGTTTGGTCCCACATACCCCGTATTTGGCCCCACTTCTGGCGTTGGGTAGTAATATTGGTTCGGACCTACTGTTGGTATAGTATAATTTGGGTTTGGTCCCACATATCCCACGYTCGGGCCTACTTCTGGTGTTGGATAATAATATTGATTCGGCCCTACATATGACACATTCGGCGCTACCTCTGGTGTAGGTAATACTGATCGTTCGGGAGCAGGTGGCATATGATAGATTTCATTTGTAAATACCGTAGAATATACCCAGAAGTTTTTTGTCTCGTGTGGATAAATCATTTTGACATGAATTGATTCTATAATAGTGTCTGTTGGGTATCTCACAAAAGCGACATCCAGTTCATCGGCATAAGTGATGGGATTACTATCCTCAATCAAAATTTTCATTTCATTGCCACTGACATTTGCAAAGCGTAGTGTTGTTGATGGCAAATACTGGAACTGCGTCGTCGCATCGTCCAAATCATCTGCAAATGTAATCGTAATTTCAGCGCCATACAATCTGTCAGTATCCAGCAATCTCAAAAATAAGCCGTCATTATACATATATACTTTAGCGTGCGCTATTTCGTTTTTCACACTGATCGTCTGTATTTCTGAAGCTGATGTTGGGACCATCATAATACCAGCTAATAATAATGTTGTAACTAATGTTAATTTCATCTTTTATACCTCCATAATAGTTGATTATTTATATAATTCGGTGTTTCATATAATTCTTAATGTAGATTACGCTGCATCAGCCGCAGCAGTTTCCGATGCGCTAGTCGCAGATTTTATTGATATGGTATATATCCTGGCGTGATCTCTGGTGTTGGCAACATTCCCCCAGGTCCTACATTCGGGTTTGGTCCAATATATCCTGGTCCTACTTCTGGTGTTGGCAACATGCCTCCAGGTCCTACGTTTGGATTTGGTCCGATATACCCAGTATTTGGCCCAAGTTCTGGCGTCGGAAAACTTGGATTTGGTAAGACTCCTCCCAATTCTGGTTTGAGTGTTGGTGTCGGAAAGCCTAGGTTTGGTGTCATTGTTCCGTATTCTGGTTTTACTGTTGGCATTGGACCGTTTGGATCTACGATTACATTTCCAAGTCCATAGTCTGGTGTTAGTGATGGCATTGGGCCGTTTGGATCTACGATTACGTTTCCGAGTCCATAGTCTGGTGTTAGTGATGGCATTGGGCCGTTTGGATCTACGATTACGTTTCCGAGTCCATTGTCTGGTGTTAGCGTTGGTGTTGGAAAACCGGCAATGGCCTGAGCTCCTCCAGCTCGTGCTGCCGATGTTGTGGCATCGAGTAGATAGTCGACTCCTGTGCTTGTTGCTGTATAATTGCTATACGTTTTTGCATAACCCGACTGAGTAGCTTCTACTTTGACAGATTGCACTGGATTCTGAGCATCAAACTCGATAAATGCAACATCGAGATAGTGGTTGAATGTAATAGCATTGCCATCGCTTATATTAATAGTTGCAGTTTTGCCGTTGATCGTCGCAGATGTATTTGTAGTTGCAGGCAACGCGAAAAATATTGTGTTGGCGTTTTGAATGTTGTTTGCAAAAGTTACGGTGACTTTTGCCGCGCTAAGYCCTCCGGTATTCAAYAGTCTTATGTAGAGACCATCATTATAGTTGTATARCTGAGTTTTTGTTTCTGTAGCTTGCGATTGCGTTGCGTAAGTTTCAACTGCAGATCCAAKKRCCACCACACTAGTCATCATACTTGCTACCAATAAAGTTACTGCTAATTTTAATTTCATAATTATATCCTCCTAATTGTTTCTAATATTATCTTATGTACATATGACGCATTTCATATTCTAAATGTTGCGTTTGTAAAAAAAATGTAAAGATTGCTTCCAATAAGATCCTAATGCAAAGGCGGTATACCTATGCTATAATATGCGTCGTTACAAAAAAATATAAAATATATTACACGAAATATTTTTTTATTACAATATACTGCTTGATAAACTAAAGGAGGGAAATATGTCTAGAATGAAGAAAAATCACAAAAAGGCTCTCTGCTTCGGTTTTATTATAATTTTAACGATAGCCACTATTGTTGCATTGAGCCAAACCCAAGTCGATAATTTAGTTTCATATCAAACTTTTATCAATGCAATCGAAAATGAAAACGTTACTGATGTTCAATTAAGCGACAGTGAGTATATAAAATTTAATATAAAAACTGAGGATCTAACATACAAAACTGAAAACCCTCGAACAACAGACTTTAAAGAAATGCTTCTATTAAATGGAATATCAGTCAAAGAATCAGCTCCGGCGACAATCGTTCAATATTTATTTAGTTCTGCCATTATATTAGGCGCGTCTATCACAATATTTCGTCATGCAAAAGCCGGTGGYGGAAARCAATCTGGATTTCGTACCACAAAAGTCGAGACTGCCAATCTCAAAATGGACTTTTCTAATATYGCAGGCAACGTTGAAGCAAAAGAACAGGTTCAAGATATCGTTGACTTTATCAAAGCTCCCCACAAATATGCAGATATGGGCGCAACGATGCCTAAAGGACTCATTTTCTATGGCCCCCCAGGAACTGGAAAAACAATGATGGCAAAGGCACTCGCAAAAGAAGCTAATGTACCCTTTTTTTCTGTGAGCGGATCTGATTTTATGCAAATGTATGTAGGCGTTGGTGCAAGTCGTATTAGAGAATTGTTTAGAGAAGCGAAGAAGAGCGAAAAGGCTGTTATCTTTATCGACGAAATAGACGCAATAGGGAAAAYGCGATCCAACACTCCGGGTGGCAGTGGCTCTGACGAAAAGGATCAAACTCTCAATGCACTGCTTACAGAAATGTCAGGATTTAATTCTGCGTCAGGAATMGTKGTCATTGCTGCGACAAATAGATTAGACATTTTGGATGAAGCGCTCCTAAGGCCAGGTCGTTTTGATAGACATATCCAAATAGGTTATCCAGATCAAGAGGCGCGAAAGCATATTTTATCGCTATACCTACAAAACAAGCCAATAGATGCGAGTGTAAACGTCGAAAAAATTAGTGAAGAAACTCTCTATTTCACAGGCGCTATGCTAGAGAATTTTGTAAACGAGGCAGCCATAATGGCGGTCAAAGAAAACGTAGCGGCCATCACGGCAACRCAYTTCGATAAAGCATTTTACACCGTCATTGCAGGTAGCGAAAAGAAAGATCGAAGTATGATCTCGTTCAAAGATAAGCAAATTACRGCATATCACGAGGCAGGACATGCCCTGGTCACCAAAATCGTGGCACCAGAGAATAAAGTAAGCCGCGTAACCATAATTCCTAGTACAAAAGGAGCGGGTGGTTTTAGCATGAACATTGCAAAAGAAAAAATGTACCAAACTAAGCAAGAGATCATTGCAAATATAAAAATTGCATTAGCCGGTCGTGTTGCAGAAGAAATTATCTTTGGGAGAGATTTTGTAACCACTGGGGCATCAAACGATATAGAAAAGGCTACCAAATATATAAAGGATTATATTACCAAATATGGAATGGACGAGACGTTTGGAATGGTCAATACGGATCTTTTCGGAGACAGTGTAAAAGACGAGGTATTGTTATTAACCAAAAATCTTATGAAAGAAATCTATAGCGAAACAGTTGCATTAATGATAGATAATCGTGGCGATCTCGAAAAACTGGCCAATGCGCTTATCAAAAAAGAGACCCTAAACCACGATGATATAGAGGCGCTTCTCGCCAGCTAAAAAAAGGCAAGCCGCCGTTTTAATTAGCAACCTTGCCTTTGTAGTCTACTATTTACATTCATTAAAATGAAGTTTATTTGTTATTTCATACGCTACTCTTGCGCTTTCTTCCAATTCTTCTAAAGCAAAAAAGGCATCCATCAAACTTTGGGCTCCCACAAGTGGGCCATGATTCGCCAATAAAAATCCGTCGCTTTTATCAATAGCAGATTTAAAATGTTCAAAGAGTTCTGCAGATCCTGGCGATGCATAAGGTATTAATCCGATTGTGCCCAATTTCATTTTTAAATACGGGGTATATTTTGGCATACAATCTACCGAGTTTTGATGCGATGCGCAAGACCATAAAGTACTATAAATACTATGAGTGTGAATCACTGCCTGAATTTTTTCTGACTTATTATAGTAGATTAGATGTAAAGGCAGTTCCTTGCTTGCGGCAATGCCGTCAAGGTGCGCACCATCCATATCGACAACCGCTTCAAATAACAAAATTAATTACATATATTGAGCCACCATGCTGCGTAACTCCTCGCGTGCTATCAACCGCACATTGCACTGAGCTCCCATCTTAATGGCAGCGCGGGTAAAATAAGAGGTGGTTATAACCATGGCATCTTGAGTCTTATAAAAAGCTCGCGCAGCTATAACCTCTTGAACAGCCTTATTGCCAGTCGACCCCGTATAATGTTTCACCTGAACAGCAATCTTCTTTTGACCCTTGATAGCTATTACATCGGCCCCAAAATCACCCCTTGATGGAGTGGCATAACTTTTGCTATACCCCATCTTGATAAATAAATCGCATATAAACTTTTCGAATTCAAATGGATCCATAGCATCTATCATTCTCATAGTATACTTTTTTTGATAGCGCGTAGACTCTCTGGCATTTTCGCCAAAGCATTCTTTTAGGATCACCCCGATTATGGCACCTATTATGGCGGCTATAACCAAATATTTTCCGTATTGAATATCAAAACGTTCGTATACAATGCATCCAGCGATGCATAATATGATGGATAGAATATCAGCAAGTCTAATTGCTATCCTGCTCATAGAATTTATAGGATAAAGTATATAGCTTTCGGATCCCACACCCAAAATTTCCATTATAACCACCGCCACAATGGACGCAACGATAGCCGATATGATCAAATACCTGTTATCATCAAAGCCCAAATCATATACTATCAACCCTACAGCAAATAACATTATTAGCGATACATTAATCGCTTTGGCTATTGCCTCTTTGTCATACATAACACATCTTCCTTTTCGTAGT
>NZ_ABEQ01000021.3 GCF_000171335.1 Candidatus Epulonipiscium viviparus | reverse complement strand
ATAGTAAATATTTTTAGAAGGAGATACTGTATGAGCAAAAGAGAAATGGACAAGATTGTTGATAAGATTGTCAAAGATGCTAAAGATAAGTTAGGTATTGAGCAACCCGCAAAATGTGGAAAATGCGGATTTATTATCTTTGGTGTAACAGTCCTAGCGGGTTTAATTGCCATCATTCTCTACATTAAATCTAAACAAGACGAAGATATCGAAGAATATTACGAATACTTCGACGACGATTTGGATGACGATGAAGACAATATGTATGACGACTTAGACGACGACTTAGATGATGATGTAGAATACCTTGAAATCAAGAATTCTGACGATGGCGATGACTTTGACTTTGATAACGATGAAGAGTAATATTTCGGGAGCTACCAATAATCTTGGTAGCCTTTCTTTTGCAAAAAGTAATATATTGTAAAATAGTTAATTTACTTAAAAGTACGAATTTTTTTAGCGAATTGTATTATAATATAATTAAGAACACACTAAAGGAGTAAAGATGGATAGATTAAAAGAATTATTTAGCAAGGAAATGCTTATTTTATATAAAAAAATAAGCACTCAAATTAGATACAAATCCCAGAATTTACTTAAATATATTAATGAATATGGTGGCTATCAAGCTGCATTAAAATATATTTATACCCCGTCCTATACCCATGATTTTTCGGCACTTTGGGAAGCTGGGCGACTTGATTTATCCATAGAAGTACTACTACTACAGGATAAGTATCAAGAAATTGTATCGTCAGAGATAAGAAAATTTTGTGCCAAGCGTTTAGAGGAATATAATTACAAACCCAAGGAAATCCCTAAAGAAATTCAAAAAGAGCAACCATTACGATTTGCTGATGTAATAGAAGAGGGGAGTGAAAATATGCTAACTAAATCCAATAGTTTTAATGACGTATATTACACTGAACTTGTTAACATTTCTAAAGCACAATGGAAAAATTTATTTCTAAATGACAAGATATTTACTTTAAAGAACAAAGAATTAATTTTGAAAATGTATAACTTAGGCAAAACTAGAATCACGTACGAATCATTGGGTGAAACAAAATATGCTTATAAAGAAATTCTCACAATGCTTGCTAAAAAAATTAAGCCGCATGTTAAAATAGAAGTACCCACATCTGACAAAGGTGAGGCACTCTGGTGGAACATTTTATTATTAGGAAATTTCAAGGATAATCAACATTTTGATTTGGTATTGAATCCGAATTTATACGCAGCTATAAGTGAAATTGTAGGATTTGAAACAAGCGATGAACCTGACGATCGAGCTGCGGCTATTGATCGGGCTGCCGACAGATTGGCTCGCGATGATTCCAGAGACCRCGAYCGATCTGCTGCTATCAACAGGACATATCAAAATGCTATTACCGAAAAAATTTCACACGGTTTTACTGATGATGAGATAACTCCGATTACTGAAAATACTCTGGATAAAAATCTATCTAAGGTAAATACTCTTAGCCAACTTAAAAACAATACTCGACTTTTAAGCCAGGCTGAAAAAAATGCTGTAATTTCCCATAAACATGAAATAGGATCAATAGGGCACATAGATAACAATTTAGATTCAAATAATATTCCTTCACTTAGTTTAGTTCGGGGAAAAAAAGATATATCAAAAGAAAAATCAATTAACCCACCTAAAAAAGGTTTTCTTAATGATGACTTAAACGATGATGAGAAACTCGACGCTTTTGTAGAAGATTTTTTCGCAGACGACAATGAAAATGACGTAGAATTTGAGGAAGAACCAAGTTTAGAAGAACTTGCGCAAATTGAACGAATGCTATCTGGATCTTTTGATACACCAGCATCTTCTGCACTTCAAAAAATGCAACGTAAACCATTCGAAATAAAATCGCCTACCAAAGCTAATGATTTAGAATTGAAAAAGGAAGAAGAAGCAAAAGCAAAATGGAATATCTTAAAACAAGAATGCCTTGAATATTACGGTGCAAGTTGTGAAATTTGTGGAATGGATTATGGATATACCTACGGAGATAAGTTTGAACATTTGATGGATGTATATAACACAAAATCAAAAGAAAAAAATTGGGATAATTTGAATGTAGATCCAGAAAAAGATTTAATCCCTGTATGTCACAATTGTAGTGCAATTATCCATGCCAAAACACCTCATTATAATGTTGAAGAAGTCAAAAAATTTATACAAAACAAATAATTATATTTAGCGGGCGGATATTTTGTATCCGTTTTCTTTTTGTGAATAAAGGAGAGAATAATATGAAAATATTAGAATTAAAAGAATTAGTAAAAACCAGATATTTGAGCATGTATGACATAGTTTATCAAAATAAAAAAGGCAATCAAAAAAGCTGGATGCTCGCAACGCGAAAAACTGCTGCCGAGTTACACAAAATTTTCTTTGAAAAAACCGTAGATGCTGCAGATGCAGTTGTTGTAGTAGCGTTTCATACTGCAAGTAAAAGTTTGGTGTGTATAAAACAATTTAGATTGCCTATAAATGATTATATCTACGAACTTCCAGCAGGGCTTATAGATCCAGGCGAAACTATTTCCACCACTACTGTTCGTGAATTGAAAGAAGAAACCGGATTAGATCTCGATCAAATATTACAAGAGCCATATGGTGATAAATTATATCTGACTCCCGGAATGACAGATGAATCTATTGCATTAGTATTTTGTACCTGTTCCGGAGACGTTTCGACAGATCATTTAGAGCCCGACGAAGATATTACTCCGTACCTTGTTAATAAAGAGCAAGCCAAAGAAATATTAGCAAGCGATACCAAGATGGATGTCAAGTTTTATCTCATTTTAAGTAACTTTATTAATGGAATCTATGATAATTTTTTCAAATAGTGTTTTAAATTCCAAAAAAATGTTAATACTTATAAGAAATAAACTTATAGAGGAAAAAACATGGAAATTCAGATTACCGATTTTAATATTACTCAAACTCTAGAATGTGGACAAATTTTTAGATTTTATAAAATTGAGCCTGATAATTTTAACATTATTGTGCAAGATAAAGTAGTTAATATTTCTCAACGGGAAGACCAACTTTTTATTGAAAATACTACCCTGGATGAGTTTAATTTATTTTGGAAAAATTATTTAGATCTAGATACTAACTATAAAATTATAAAAGACACACTTTGTGAAATAGATATTCATATGAACAATGCCATCCGATTTGGTGGTGGCATCAGAATTTTGAAGCAAGATCCATTTGAAATGCTTATCTCGTTTATCATATCTCAAAATAAAGCAATACCACATATAAAGCAGTGTATAAACAACATCGCTGAGCGTTTTGGACAACCGATTTTTCAAGAAATATCTAGCGAAACTTACTACGCATTTCCAACCCTAGCTCAATTACAAGCAGCGACAATAGATGATTTATCGGAGTGTAAAGTTGGATTTCGAGCTGCCTATATCAAAGATGCTATAGATAAATTAAGCTCTGGAGAAGTTGATTTAACAAGCATAGCCAGTCTGGAAACAGCCGATGCCAGAAAACAACTTATGAAAATTAAGGGCGTGGGCAAAAAAATTGCCGACTGCGTATTACTGTTTGCGTATTATCGAACAGATGTGTTTCCAACAGACGTTTGGATCAAACGTGTAGTAGAAGGATTTTATTTTAATCAAGAAGAAACAAAGCTTGAAGCGATTGATACCTTTGCTAAAAACACTTTCAAAGATTTAGCTGGTTTTGCKCAACAATATTTATTTTTTTATGCAAGAGAAAATAACTTATTCAAAAAAAATGCGAAAGATACTTGACATTTACTGTGATTATATTATAATACAATGGTAATTAGCACTCTTAACACAGGAGTGCTAACAAAGAAATTTTTAGGAGGAATTACAAATGAAATTAAAGCCACTTGGCGATCGTGTTGTTTTAAAACACCTAGAAGCCGAAGAAAAAACTAAATCAGGAATCATTTTAACAGGAGCTGCGAAGGAAAAACCTCAAGAAGCAGAAGTTATTGCAGTAGGACCTGGTACTGTTGAAGATGGCAAAAAAATCGAAATGGAAGTTAAGGTTGGAGACAGAGTAATTTATTCAAAATATTCTGGAAATGAAGTTACTCTCGACAAAGAAGACTATGTTGTTGTTAGTCAAAAAGATATTTTAGCAGTAATAGAATAGTTATATACGAAGGAGAATTTTAACATGGCAAAGCAAATGAAATTTGGAACAGATGCAAGAGTGGCACTACAATCAGGAGTGGATCAACTTGCTAACGCAGTAAAAGTAACTTTGGGACCTAAGGGACGCAACGTTGTTTTAGATAAATCTTATGGTACACCTCTTATTACAAATGATGGGGTAACTATTGCAAAAGAAATAGAATTAGATGATCCGTTTGAAAACATCGGTGCTCAACTTGTAAAAGAAGTTTCTACAAAAACTAATGATGTAGCTGGAGACGGCACCACCACCGCAACAGTTTTGGCTCAAGCCATGATAACAGAAGGACTTAAAAATGTTGCTGCAGGCGCAAACCCTATTATAATTAGACGCGGAATGCAAAAAGCGACAAATACGGCTGTTGAGAGCATTCAGGCACTTAGCAAGCCTGTAGAAAGCAAAAACCACATTGCTCGCGTCGCTGCTATTTCGGCTGGTGACGATGAAGTAGGTGCCTTGATTGCAGACGCTATGGAGCGAGTTTCAAATGATGGTGTAATCACTATCGAAGAATCAAAAACCATGACTACAGAGCTTGATGTTGTGGAGGGAATGCAATTTGATCGTGGATATTTATCTCCTTATATGGTAACAGATACAGACAAAATGGAAGCTGTTCTTGACACCCCTTACGTTTTGATTACTGATAAAAAAATCTCTAACATCCAAGAAATTCTTCCAATATTAGAACAAATTGTTCAAACAGGTGCGAGACTATTAATTATTGCAGAAGATGTTGAAGGAGAAGCTCTTGCGACTTTAGTCGTAAACAAACTTCGCGGAACTTTCAATTGTATCGCAGTTAAGGCTCCTGGTTTTGGTGATAGAAGAAAAGAAATGCTTCAAGATATTGCAACTCTAACAGGTGGTGTAGTGATTTCTGAAGAAGTTGGCCTAAACCTTTCTGAAACTACTGTAGATCAACTAGGTCGTGCAGAAAGCATTAAAGTTAGCAAAGAGTACACTGTTATTGTTAATGGTTCTGGTGAAAAATCTGATATTACGGCTAGAGTAAATTTAATTCGTCGCCAATTAGATGAGACCACTTCAGAATTTGATCGTGAAAAACTTCAAGAGCGTCTTGCTAAACTTGCTGGAGGTGTTGCAGTAATTAAAGTTGGTGCGGCGACAGAAACAGAAATGAAAGAGAAAAAGCTTCGTATGGAAGATGCGTTAGCGGCAACCAGAGCTGCGGTAGAAGAAGGTATCATTCCTGGCGGTGGTGCGGCGTATATTCATGTGTTAAAGGATGTTGCAAAACTTCTCGATTCTACTGTTGCTGAAGAAAAAACAGGAGTTAGAATTATATTGAAAGCACTAGAGGCGCCGTTGGCACAAATTGTTGCAAACGCTGGTCTAGAACCTGCTGTTATTGTAAACGATGTAAAAGCGCTCGAAGATGGCAAAGGATTTAATGCCTTAACCGAAAAATATATTGACATGCTTGAAGATGGAATCATTGATCCTACTAAAGTCGCTAGAAGTGCGTTACAAAATGCTACTTCTGTTGCAGCGACGTTCTTAACTACCGAGTGTATCGTAGCTGATATTAAAGCTGATGAACCTGCTATGGGTGGCGCTGGAATGGGAATGGGCGGAATGCCTGGAATGATGTAAAAATTAAAGCTCCCTGAAATTTAGGGAGCTTTTTTATTTTAGCGATTTGTTTTGCAGATAGTATTTTCTTTTACAACTACTTCTCCGCAATTTTCTGTTTGAATATAAAAATCTTCTGACAAATCTTTTTGCATATTAATAGTATTATTTTGAATAGTAACTTTTTTGAAGCTATAACCGTAGAAAAGAGGACTTTCATCGAGGGAAATTTCATTATTTTCTATAATCATTTCGCCATGATAAAATTTTCCATTTACTTGCTCTTTCATTTTTGGATCAATATCGATAAGAGCCTCTCCCCAGTTGCCATGGTTTTTGCGAGTCAGTTTGTTATTCCTAATAATTAGTGTTGAGATTGCTCCAGATTCGTACCAGTTGCTCATGTCGCTATTGACCTTGATTGCAGAGCCTTCGCTATCTATGATATTGCCTTCTACAATAGTTTCCTTGGTCGAAGTAAGAATTAACCCTCTAGCCCTATTTTTACCACAAACATTATTTCTGAAAATAACTTTAGGGTACATCGACAAATTATCTACGCAGTAAGTTTGCCCTTCTTCAAAATCAAATGCATCTGTTAAACTGACCTCATAGTATTTGTTGTTTATTTTCTTGAAATCTGCAACTGCCGAATAACCCAACTCTAGCATAGTTGGCTGGTCACATATCGAAATTTTATTGCCTTTTAGTAGATTGAAAAATCCATACTGCTGATAGTGAGGTATCTCTAACAATACGCATTTATCGTTAAACACTTTTGCTACTCTCAAATAATTGCCGTGCACGTTAATTACATCATCAAACATACTTTCTAGTTTGCAATTTTCCACAATAACAGTACCTTGGCAGTTTACAAAGTGTGTCGCATCAGTATTGGTCGAGAAGACTCTAGTGTTGCTAGGTGAAATGTCTATTTTGGATACTGTAATATCTTTGGAAAGCTGCGCCACAACGCCCATTGTTCCGGATTGCTTAATTCTTAAATTTTCCACTTTTACTGTATCGCTTCTATCGATTGTCACTGCCGGAACTAACCTTTCTTCGTGCTTAATAGTAAGAATATTTCCTACCATTGGAATTTTTCTAAATCTGCTAAATATCTTAACAACTCCCTCTTCTATTTCTTCGGCCGGCAACCCACCTTGCACACTGTTATCAAATGCGTCTGCAACAGGACGATTGTTGCCTTTGTAAAACTCTAACATCCCCTTTACAAAATCACTCTTATAGTCTTCGCCCATAAATCTTATAGTATTTTGCCTTATTTCATATGGAAATTCAGCTTTATCGATTTTTAAGGTAACCTCGTTTTTAGATGCTTCTAGTACTTCTCCTTGAGATGTAAATGCTCGTTGAAAGTCGATTTCAAAGTTTTTAATAGTTACGTTTTTACAGTTAAAAACATAAAAYGGAAGTATTCTGCCTACGCCGTTTAAGCTAGATCCATTTCCATCGATAACTATATTGTTTTTGTTATATACTGCAAATGCCAGACTTTTTACCCCAGAATCATTATTCGAAATATAGCAAAGTTCATTACGAGCATATGTTGTGCGTAAATCATAGTGCCCCTTTTCGATATTGATGACGGTATCGTCTTCTACCGCTTCTATCAGCTCGTTAATATAGTGTGTGAAATCTCCAAGCCTCGAATTAGCAATCATTTCTTGCGTTACATTTATAGTTTTCATAATCTCCTCCAATATAAATTCCTCATCATCTAAAATCTTTTACAACACTGTATCAATTTCTACTGTTTGTTCTCCAAGCTCTGAAGAAACAGTCAACATCCCTGTCCCTGGCGTGTCTTTTATACTCCTAATAATAACCATACATTTGCCACTCAATGTTTTACAATACGGCTCACCAAATGTTCTTTCATCTGCTTGATATCCGCTATCTGCTGCTATATATTCGATAGGTCCTGTTACAGAAAAGTTGAGTTGAATATCGCTACAAGGACATACGGTTCCTTGCTTATCCACAATAGTACACTTGATATAGCACAATGCGTCTCCATCGGCAAAAATGGAAACTTTTTCCGGTTCAACCAATACGGTAGTGGGTTCTTGCGCCGTCTTTATACACGACTTAATGGAAGGATTGTCAACAGATACCGCTAGCAATTCTCCTGGCTCGTATAGAACTTTCTCCCACACAAATCTGTGACTTTTAGTTTCATCTTTCGAATTCTTTTTGGCAATGCCCAAAGATCGTCCGTTTAAAAATAATTCTACTTTACTACAAGACGAATATGCGTGAACATCAACAATGTCACCTTCCGTCCAATTCCAATGTGGCATCAGATGGATAAACTTTTCATCAGTCCATTTACTCTTAAATGAATATACTCTATCTTTTTCCATACCTGCAGTATCATAAATTCCAAAATATGAACTCCGAGCAGGAAAATGATTGCGATACGGCGTRGGTTCTCCGATATAATCAAACCCGGTCCACACAAACTCTCCAAAAACAAATGGATATTGATCCTGAGCCAAAAATTCTCGCTCATAAGGATATGCCCAATTAGGCGACCCCAGATCAAACGACGATTCTTTTAAGTTTTCTTTTGGCTTTATCGGATGCTCTATAGTAGCCCTTTTTTCAAAATAGCCTCGCGTACTCACTGTTGATCCCGTTTCGCTGCCATACAAAATTACATCAGGATATTTTAGATGCAATTGTTCATACAGATGCGGCTTGTAATTGATTCCAGCTAAGTCGACTTCAAATGCGATACCAGTTCTAAACGCATCCTCTGTCATGCTGAGTCCTGCAGTAGTCGGGCGAGTTGGATCCTCTTGCTTACAAATTCTATGAAGATACCTCGCAACTTTATATCCATCTTCCTCTCTCTGCTCCAAAATTTCATTGCCTATCGACCACATAATGACACTCGGATGGTTTCTATCTCTTCTAATCATATCCACTAAATCTTGCTTAGCCCACTTATCAAAGTGCTTACCATAACCATTTTTAACTTTTTTCATTTGCCACTCATCATAGGCTTCATCCATTACTACAAGACCATACTCGTCACATAAGTCTAACACTTCTGGAGCCGGAGGATTGTGTGCGCATCTGTATCCATTTACTCCCATTTTAATTAGCTTTTCGATTTGCCGTTCTGCTGCATACTTATTAAATGCTGCTCCCAATGCCCCCAAATCATGATGCATACAAATTCCTTTTATTTTTGTGACTGCCCCATTAATTATAAAACCTTTGTTGCTATCAAATTCAATAGTTCTGATGCCAAATCGCGTGCTATAGCAATCAACTTCTTTGCCATCGATAAATATCTTCGCAGTTACAGTGTATAGATACGAATTCCAAATTCCCCAGCACCTATAGCTATTTAATTTAAAAACTTCGTATACACTGTCTATATAACAACGTTTTCGACTAGATCCCACCACCATTCCGTCGCGATCAGTCACAACAAATTCCACTTCTACATCTTGGCTTGGATTCACAATGCTAGCTTCTAGATCGATAAATGCTTTGTTATTTCTAATTTCTGTCGTCACTCTCAGTGGGCAATACGGAAAATAATGATCTGCTTTTTCTACAAGTCGAACTGCACGATAAATTCCTGCACCAGTATACCATCTGGATGAAGTATCTTCGGGCGATACTGATACTGCAAGAGTATTTTCCGCACCAAATTTTACCGCATCAGAGATGTCAACACTAAATGACGAATATCCATACACTCTGCCTTGATATTTGAGGCTGTTAACATAGATCGTGCTGTTGCTCATTATTCCATCAAATTCCAAAAATACTTTTTTAGTATTCGCTTGTACAAAAAACTTTTTTCTATACCATGCTTTTTCGGCTATAGGCAACGCACCTGTTCTTCCAACGTGCACGATAGGTCTAATTATTCCGTCTGCAATAACTTCGCTCACCTGCTTATCATTGTCCGGGTGAAATGGTCCTTCAATAGCATAGTCATGCGGTATTCTCACTTCTCGCCAATTCGCATCGTCAAAATGTTCTAAATGAGCATCCTGTACATCTTCTCGTATAAATTTCCAACCATATTTCATGAACTACTTTCCTCATTTCTTATAAATTTAAATTGCGTATTAAAATATAATCTAGTGTTGCTTAATCTATACTTCTCAATTAGCAACGGACCACAACTACTAGATCCTAGCCCATTCATATCAGAATCGATGCATAAGACAGTGTATGGACTTTCTTCTAATTCAAAGTTATGGCATGTGCGCTCCAGAATTTCTGCACTATAATGTGATGCGTTAAAGACCAGGGAACTGCCTGCTATTAAAATACTATAGGTTTGATCGCTAATTGAGATATATGAACAACCGCAGTGACTACCATTTTCTTGCGGCACAATATAGTCTTCATGCAACTCTGTCACAGTGGCATCAAACTTTCCGTAATAGCTAGAACGACATTTATCGATATAGCTTTCATGCGGGCCTATTCCCAAATATTCAACTTGTTCAAAATTCTTTGCCAAAAACATTCTCACGCCAAATCTAGGTAATACTGGAAATCCATCATCACGTTCGCCATCCATAATAATCGTTAGTACACCATTGTTGTGAACCAGGTATCGAACCTCAAGCGCAATAAAATTCTGGATAGCCAATGCTCCTACACCCATTTTAAAGACCACTTCAGTATATCCTTGCTTTTGCTCTGCAGCACATTCGTATACTCTAGTCGTTACTCTATCATACCCCGCAGTTTTCCAGTGCTGTGCAAATCGCTTATCGTTATCTGCAGGTGCACGCCAAATATTAATTTCTAATGGCTTCTCAAAAAAGCTTTTGCCATCGACTGTAACATTCGTTATTGTTCCCCTTAATTTATCGAATACATATTCGTTGGCATCAGACTTGACCACTAAAATTTTTTCGTCTTCAGATTCCTCAATAATATTTTGCGTACCATCTCCTGCAAAGTTTCGATAAACCGTTTGGATTATATACTGATCAAATCCAAATTCAAATCCCGCAGGCAGCGTATTGGTTGTTTCTGTTTTGATATATTTGAAAATCACATACATATCTGCTGCTATTAATGGCTTTTCTTTCCAATTTAGATCTGCTGCAACGACAGAGATGCTTTCATGCGGTAATATATTTTGATCTATAATGCCTTCTTGCACTTTTTCATGATCCAAAAATAATTCCCACTTGATTTCGAGAATATCTTTTGAATTTAGAAAATCCATGGTGTTAGTAAAGATAAAAGTTGTCTCTTCAGCATCAGCATCTTGAGTCATTCTAATCGGTCGTGCTACATTCTTATATTCAAATAATCCGGTATGCGGCTTACGATTTGGGTAAACTAGCCCATCTATACAAAAGCTGCCACTATGAGGAAACTCTCCAAAATCTCCTCCAAACMAAAACTTCTCCTTGCCCTGTTCTGTCTTTCCTTCATATATCGCATGATCAGACCATTCCCACACAAATCCTCCCGCAAACGATGGGTATTCATAAATCTTTTCAAAATAGTCTTCTAAATCTCCAGGACCATTGCCCATAGCGCAACTGTATTCACAAAGCACCAGCGGCTTTTGCGGATTGTTCTTACAATAGTTTTCGACCTTATCTACCGGCATATACATTCGGCTATAAACATCAATGTTTGAGAGGTCATTGGTATGATCTGGCATTTCATATATGCTACTCTCATAATGAATCACAAAATCACTATCGAGCTCGTGTATATACGCGGCAGCCTTTTCCATATTTGGACCATATCCCGATTCATTTCCAAGCGACCACATTATAACGCAGGGATGATTTTTTTCTCGCACTACGCATCGTTCGACTCTGTCCAAAATGGTTTTTTCATAGCTCGGGTCAGTACATAATAAACCAAATGTCTTGCTTTTAATAATTTGATCATCGTAATTATAATTGGTTCTGCCACCATTATATAGGTGAACGGTATTATGRGTTTCTATATCCGCTTCTGCTATCAAGTAAAATCCATATTCATCATACAGCGCGTATGCCCAAGGCGAATTGGGGTAGTGGCTCGTGCGAATCGCATTGATGTTATGCTCCTTCATCAATTTTAAATCCACTAGCAATTGCTCTTTGGTTATGCAAAAACCTGTATAAGGATCGCTGTCATGTCTATTCACACCTTTAAATTTAATGTTTTGCCCATTTAGATACAGCACGGCGTCCTTTATTTCAATAACTCGAATACCTACTTTTTGCTCGATAATTTCTTCTGCTGAAATAAGCCGCAATGTGTATAGGTATGGCGTTTCTGCAGTCCACAACAGGGCATCTTCCACTTTGATCGTTGCTGCGTCGCTTATCGCATCCGTTTTCAAGAGCGTTCCGTCTGGAGAATAAAGTTCAAATTTCAGTTCCTCCACTACACCAGCATAGTCCTGAATGGTCAGATCTATTGCTGCTACCGGTGCTATTGCCGTTTTGATATAAAAGTCGCGAACGTGATTTGCAGGTCTCTTTAAAAGGTAGATATCTCTAAATATTCCAGTCATTCTAAATTTATCTTGGTCCTCAAAATATGTGCCATCACACCACTTCAAGACCAAAATGCTTATAGTATTTTGACCCACCTTTAAAAATTTAGTGACATTAAACTCACTTGTCGCATGTGCAACTTGGCTATATCCTGCAAATTTTCCATTCACCCATAAATAAAAGCAAGAATCCACACCATCTAAGTTGAGATAGTACAGTTCATTTAAGTCGTCGATCTCAAAAGTTTTAACATATGCTCCACAAGGATTTTCAATTGGTGCATATGGYGGATCAAAAGGAATCGGAATTTCTAAATTAGAATATTGATGCCTATCATATCCCAAAATATTTACGCAACTTGGCACGGATATCGTATCCGCATCTTCCAATATGCCGTCTTTGAGTTCTGTTGGAACATCAAAAATATTGTGAAACCATTTAAATCTCCAATCAGATCCATTCAGGTCAATCAGTCGAGACTCCCCTTCGGGTGTTAGAGGTATATAGTATGCTCTAACTTTTTCAGTTCCAATATGCAATATATCAGGATTTTCATAATATTTATCTAATTTCATAGTTTACATCTCCCATGTAGTTTTAATTGGCGGATACGGTACGCTTTTTATAGTTCCAGCTTCTGGTAATTTTTCTACATCCAGTAAATAATCATTTGTGTCTTTCATATGCTGCAAAACTCGTGCCTTAAGTTCTTCTTTAATATCTTGGTATTGCGCTCTATCCGAAAGATTAACAAGCTCTTGCGGATCGTTTTCCATATCATAAAGTTCATCGATATCTTGCGGAATAAAACTATACTTATATCGCGGCGTCCTCGCAAACCTAATTTCAAAGCTGTGCCCATTATACTTATAATAGTTTCCAAACATAATTTTCTCAGCATCTGGCTGATAGCTTTTGTCTAACATAGGCGTTAACGACGATCCGTTCTCGGCACCAAAGCCGGCTAAGCCAAAAAATGTTTGTGCTATATCCAGCGTTGTTGCATAGTCATCTCGCGCAAAGCCCCCCTGATCTCCATTTAAGTTTGCGCAATATAATAATGGAGTTCGCAAAACTTCCTCGTAGAAATAAGCATCTTTATCAAATCTCGCATGACCGCCTAACATTTCGCCATGATCTGATGTGAAGATCACTTTGGTTGGGCGACCTCCAGAGCATGCTGCGGCCTTATCTAAAATTTCTCCGATTAATGCATCCATCATTGTAATACATCCATAGTATGCGGAGATGGTCTTTTGCCAGTTTTCTGCTGTAAAATCGTCCGTCGCCACACTAGGCCACCAATTTCGAGAGTGAAACCACGGCTTGTTAAAAAACGTATCTGTTATATTTTCTGGAAGCGCCATTTCTGCCGGAGGATACATACTGAAATATGGCTCTGGCAATATACTCGGAAAATGTGGCCCAACGAATGATGCGGTAAGGCACCACGGCTGATCCTTATTTGCTTCTAAAAAATCCAACACTTTTGTAGTTACTTTATGCTCGTATCTATTTTCTACGCTATCAATTTTGCCATAAAACGGAAGCTTGTTGCCATTTTTTTCCGGAACAAACCTTTCTCCTCTGTCTTTAATCAGCTGACCTCTTTCTGTTACGAAGGGAATTCCATTCATATGCTTTGCGCGGTTTCCTTCTTTTCGGCATATATCAAAGTCGACGCCGCTATTGCTCCCATCCCAATCTAGCCCCAGATGCCATTTCCCAAAGTAGCCAGTTTTACGCCCGCTCTTAGCCATAGCATCAAGCCACGTAAACGCATTGCCAGGAAGATACTCCTGAGAGCTCCCCCCCACATCGCAATTGTCAATAATTCCACTTTGATGCGGATAGAGACCCGTGAGTAGGCTTCCTCTTGCTGGTGTGCAAAGTGGCGTCGTAGTAAATGAATTTTTAAAGTCTACAGATTTTTGAGCAAGCTTATCTAAATTGGGAGTTTTAACAACTGGATGATTGCGATATCCCATACAATCTGCACGCCATTGATCTGTAAATATAAATAACACATTTTCCATAAAAACTTCCTTTCTAAAAAACCTCCCCGTCTAAGAGGAGGCATCATTTTAATTAAATAGCAATTCAAATTTAAACGTAATATCTGTATCTGTGATTGCATATGGTTCGTATAATTTTGCTTGACCGCAGCTGCTAGAGCCRATGCCGGCATTTTTATAGTCTATACACATAGTCACAAAGTCTTCTTCTTTCAATTTAAAATTATGCGATGTTTGAAAGAGCTGTTCTTGCGTAAAGTTTGATACGTTAAAACAAAAGTCTTTGGATGTTACCTCCACCTGATGCGTACCATTGGATAATTTTAGGTAGGTTGCACCATACCTACTACCATGTTCTTGGGGCACAATATAGTCTTCATACATATCCGCAACTTTATCTTTGTATTCGCTGTAGATGCAGTAATTATGCTTGTCGATATAGCTCTCATAAGGTCCGTATGCCTTATATTGAATATCCTGGAAAGATTTATCCAAAAATAATCTCACACCAAAACGCGGTAGCTCTGGAAATACTGGATCTTTTTTGGCGTGAATACTAACTTGGATGTCACCTTTGTTTGTGATTGTATATTCAGTTTCTACTTCCATAATTGCTTGCAAAAATACTGCGGTAATCAAGAACTTAAATTTAATCATTGTTTTATTTTTGACTTCTTCGTAGCTGCTATCAAGCATTTTGATGACAGTTCTGTTGTATCCGGCTTTTTTCCATTCTGCGATGATTTTGCGGTCATTATCTGTTGCTGCTCGAAAAATATTATAGTCTAGCGGTTTTGCCAAATAGGTCACATTATCTTTTGTAAACTTTTCTAGTGTACATTTTAATTTATCAAAGTTTGCAATGAAGGTATCGTTTTCTACTATAAATTTTGTATCTGTTTCTGTAACCGTAACTTTTCTGCCACCTAATGCTTTAGCAATCTTGGTTTCTACCTTATTTAAAATGATTTGATCAAAGCCAACATTATAATTAAATGGTATCAAGTTGGTTGCGGTCTTAGTATAGTACGAAATAATCAGATAGTTATCGACTGCCTTGTGCTCAGTAAATTCAAACAGCAATTCTTTTTGCTCATGCGGCTTTAGATCAAAGCTATCATACGTTTGCGTCTTCACTTCTGCATTGTCTATATATTGCGTTACAACAATTGTATAGTAATCTTTAACATTTACAAAGTCTTGCTGATTGGTTAGCCAAATTTTATGATCCTGCAACTTAGCTCGAATCGGACGATGCACATTCTTAAACTCTAGCAAATTCGTCTTTGGTTTTCTATCTGGATGAAGTAGCCCATCTAAACAAAAATTTCCAGCATTTGGGAAGTCTTTGAAGTCGCCRCCGTAAAAATATTTGTCTTTGCCATTCGCTTCTTTGCCCATATAAATTGCATGATCATTCCACTCCCAAATAAATCCCCCCATATACGTATCAAACTCCAGCATTGTCTGATAGTATCGCTCAAGGTCTCCATTGCTATTGCCCATTGCGTGGCTATAYTCACACAGCACGATCGGCTTCGCTACTACATCTTTTTCACAATAGGCTCGCACATCATCTGGTGAAATATACATTCTGCTATACACATCAATATTGGTTAAGTTGTTGTTATACCCCACCTTTTGATACACACTGCTTTCATAGTGAATCAATGCGGTCGGATCAAAATCTTTAATCCACTGAGCACATTTTTCGAGGTTGGGACCAAATCCCGATTCATTGCCTAAAGAATACATAAACACACACGGAGAGTTTTTCTCACGAATTACACATGCTTTGATYCTATCTAATAGTGCTTCGTAAAAACGAGGATCGTGGCATAACATTCCAAATGTGTAGTCGTCAACCAACTCTATCTTGCTATTATACAGATGCCCACCGCCATAGATTTCGCAAGTATTATGGGTTTCTATATCTGCCTCTGCCATAACATAAAATCCATACTTCGAATACATTTCATATGCCCACGGTGAATTTGGATAATGACTCGTTCTAATAGCATTAATGTTATTCTCTTTCATAGTTTTTAAGTCGGCAAGTAGCTGATCGCGGGAAATAGCAGCCCCTGTATATGCACTGCTATCGTGCCTGTTGGTACCTTTAATTTTAACAGTTTTCCCATTTATATATAGAACAGCATTTTTGATTTCGACTTTCTTAAAACCAATTTCTATCTGAATGATTTCGTTATCGCCAATCAATTTTAAAGTGTATAAATTTGGCTCTTCTGCATTCCACAACTTCGGATTTTTAATTTTAAATGCAGTGTCATGCCCCTCATATACAACCTCATTTTTATATGATACTTCCACTATGAGGTTTTGCGGCTTGCCATCCCATTCAATTTCTATATTTACATCCACTTGCTTCATGGATTGAGCAACATTTTGTCTTACAGTAAAATCTCGGATATGCTCCTGCGGCCTTTGCACAATATATACATCCCTAAAAATTCCAAACATTCTAAATTTATCCTGGTCTTCCAAAAATGTTCCATCGGAATACTTCAATACTAATACAGCAAGTACGTTACCCCCTGCATGAACATATTTTGTAATCTCAAACTCGCTTGTTGCATGTGCCACCTGGCTATACCCTACAAACTCCCCATTGATCCATACGTAAAAAGCGCTGTCCACCCCTTCAAAGTTTAAAAAATTTCTCAGCTTAACTTGTTCCGATGTCAACTCAAACGATTTTACATACGCTCCCGTTGGGTTTTCATCCGGAACATATGGCGGTATAAACGGAATCGGCCCTTTCACATTGGCATACAAATGCTTATCATACCCCAACATATTTAATGAGCTCGGCACCGGAATTAAATCACAATTTTCCAGCACTCCTTGAGCAAAGCTCTCATCTACTTCATATGGATTATTATAAAACTTAAACTGCCAATCTAAAGAATTAAGATATTGACACCTTGGCAGTTGCTGCCTATTACGCGGAATATAATATGCTCTATGCGGCGTTGTATTTACATGCAGAATATCCAAGTTTTCATAATATTTCTCAAGCTTCATATTTAGTCCTCATTTCATTATAATAATAAATATAGGGGAGCGCAATTTCACTTCCCCATAAATCACTTTTATTTAAATCAATGGTGTTCCAACATTCCAAATTACATCATGATATGGTATCGCCTTATACATTTCATTGATGATCAACATCAGCCCCTGCATTTTAGCCGCAGCATATGGCTCCGCATTCCATAAATTATTGATCTCTAGAGGATCTTCGCTCAAATCATAGAGCTCTCCATAATCACGATCTACATATGATACAGTTTTAATATTATTATTGATGATACCCTTAATATTCCCAGCTTCCATAAATATATAAGGTCTCTGTTTAATTTCTTCGCCAGTATAATATTGCGTATAGCCAAAGTCAGACATATCCTTAGGTATCGGAATCCCCGCAGCATCAAGACAGGTCGCCGCAACGTCTATATTTAACACTTCGTCTTCTACTTTTTGACCGCAGTAATCCTTAATTGGCGGCTTCACAAACAATGGCACCCGCATTAGGCTGTTTGTCAGACACTGCAGCTTTTCCACCATTCCAAAATCACCCATAAAATCACCATGATCAGACGTAAATATTATCATAGTATTATCATATAAGCCTTCCGATTTGAGTGTGGCTACCACCTCTCCAATTTTTTCATCAATTAAAGTCAGATTCGCATAATATGATCGCTTGCTACGTTGATATTCCTCAAGCGTATAATCTTTAAGATAAATATTAGCGTAGGAATCCATTTCTCTAAAGTGCTTTGGCTTTTGCTCCAAATCCTCATATTTAGTTTTTGGAATCACCATATCTTCTAACTTATACATATCGGCATACTTTGTGCCATCCAAATCATACGGGTGGTGCGGTCCCGAAAATGATAAATTTAAGAACCAGGGTTTATCTTTCGGCAATTTCAAAATTTCCTGCTTACCTTTCTCACCCAAAAAATAATCGATGTGAAACTTAGTATCTGCCAACCATTCTCCACCACTCATAGACGTCTTTTTGTATAGYTGATTTGGCGATACCTTATTTTGTGCCAGATATTTTATATACTCTCCCATCAAACTAGGATTATATCCTGGCGAATGCCCATCAACCAAAATCTCTTTGTCAAACCCAGTATCGATCTTAGACTCCGCAAAGTGCAGCTTACCAACTAGCTCTGTAAAATATCCATTCTCTGCCAGCATTTTCACAAATGTTTTTTCCGTTTGCGGAAGCCTTGTCTTAAATGTCGGACAGCCACATTCGCTAGGCATTTTTCCTGTCATAATTGCAGCTCGCGACGGAATGCATGAGGGATTTGAACAATACGCATTCTCAAAGAAAACGCTCTCCTTAATCAATTTATTTAAATTTGGTGTTATGATCAAATCGTTATCAATCGTATCAAATCTTTGTTGATCTGTCATTATAAACAGAATATTAGGCTTCATCGCTACCCCCTTCTTTTGATCGACAGCCGCTTAACATAATAGTACTCTTCTAAGCTATATAGCGAGCAGTCTTTGCCAATTCCACTCTCTTTGAGCCCTCCGTGAGGCAAATTAAAATCATACAAAGGTTCGTTGATCGAGACGCTTCCCGCTTCAATGGCAGAGCCCAATTCTAATGCGCAATCGAGGTCTTTCGTATAGACATATGCTGCCAATCCATACTCTGTATCGTTTGCAAGAGCCACAATGTCGTCGCTATCATCAAATGGAATTATCGACATAATCGGTCCAAACACTTCTTCTTTATATACACGCATTTCGTTGGTTACTCCTAGCAAAACTGTAGGCTCAAAGAAATATCCAACCCCAGTCCGCTTTCCGCCTGCTAACAACTTTGCTCCCTTTGCAATCGCATCTTCTGTAAAGGCTACCATCCCCTGTGCGTATTCCTCAGACGCAATCGGTCCCATCAATACTTCATTGCTATCATCGCCAACCTTAAGCTTTATCTTTTTAACAAATGCCAAAACCTCTTCCACAAATTCATCTGCTACATTCTTATGAACAAATACACGATTTGGCGAAACGCATACCTGTCCCGCATTACCATATTTGAGATCGCTAATCTCTGCCGCCGCTTTTGCAACGTCCGCATCTTTGCAAACTACTGCCGGTGCATTGCCCCCCAATTCGAGTGAGTAATGTCTTAGATAGTCCGCACTGTCGCGGATTACAGATTTTCCTGCTCTACTAGATCCGATCATAGTCATCATTTTGGGAATCGCACTTTTGTTCATAACCGGTGCCACAACTCCAGATTTRCCAGCAATGATGTTGATAACTCCTGCAGGAAAATGCTTATTCGCTATTTCACCGATTTTGAGTGACGTTAGAGGTGTGAGGGATGACGGTTTCAAAACGCAAGTACATCCAGATGCAAGGATCGGCCCCAACTTGTATCCCAAATTTAAAATCGGAAAGTTAAATGCTAGATACCCAACAACAACTCCAAGAGGTACGTGATCGATAATATTTAGATGCGAGTTAGTTCTGTTGGAAATTGTTTTGCCATAGAGACGTTTATTTTCCTCGTTAAAAAAGTATAAGCAGTCTATTAACATTTCATAGTCATATGTTGCGTTATTAAGAGGCTTTCCGGTTTCTAGCATCAGCAGCGCCACCAACTCATCTTGTACTGAAATCAAATCTGATCTAAATGCTAAAATGACCTTTTCTCTCTCCGCAATAGAAGCCTTGCTCCAAATTTTAAACGCCGCATCAGCTGCCACTAAAGCCTCTTCACATTGCTCCGAAGATACGCTCTTAAACTCAGCAAGTACCTCGCCTGTTGCAGGGTTATAAACCTGCTCTGCTACACCGGTTCCCTCTACTATTTTTCCATTAATTGTCATAAAATACATTTCATACACCTCATTTATATTTTAGTTGTTTGCTGCCCTAAATATTTTATTACCTTGTGCGGCCCGAAGATGCTCTGTCATTGCATCACGCGCTTTTTCGCCGTCTCGCTCCTTAATGGCGAAGTAAATTTTTCTGTGATAATGAAATCGTTGCTCTATTGGAGAAACATCTTGCGAATGTATAATGATCAAATCTTCCATTACGTTAGAATACGCATTTACCAGACTTGCAAATACCTGATTTTGAGATATCTGTGCCAACTTAATATGAAAATTTAAATCTGCAGTATAATAAGCATCATCCATTTTTTCGGCTGTCTCCATCAAAAAAAGATAGTCATTGAGCTCCTTTAAATCTGCAGTGCTTCTAAGCTTTGCCGCGCGTTCTGCACCATATGGCTCGAGCAACCTTCTAATTTCGAACAGGTCCTCGAGCACATTACTTTGCTTTGCAATCATATCTGAAATCGACATCGACACTACATTTATGCTATTGTCCACAATTTTTAAACCTTTGCCATGAATCCTAGACAAAAATCCTCGCACTTCTAAGCTACGCACAGCTTCTCTAACTGTTGCTCGAGACAACTCCAAATCCTTTGCGAGCTGCCCCTCACTTGGCAAAAACCCATTTTCATTATACTGTCCATCTATAATCAACTTTTTGATATATTCCTGTGCAATATCTACAGATGTCATTTTCTTGGCTTTCTTCATTTTACATCTCCTTTTCCATTATTACGCTTTCGCAAACCAAATATTCATATCGCACAACTCTCTGTTTGCCCACGCATAATACGGTATCATTTTTAATGTTGTATCCTCGCCCTGCGTTTTCACCTCATAATACAAATCCGACTGTTGCTCAATATGCTTTGCCATAACTTCTAATGTTACAACTCCTCCTAGC
The DNA here is from genome assembly GCF_000171335.1 of Candidatus Epulonipiscium viviparus. Taxonomy (GTDB): domain Bacteria; phylum Bacillota; class Clostridia; order Lachnospirales; family Cellulosilyticaceae; genus Epulonipiscioides; species Epulonipiscioides viviparus. The sequence continues at coordinate 15,511 of NZ_ABEQ01000021.3, read as the reverse complement.
AGGTCTTTCTCATATGTTGCCGTTACGGGCTTATCCACATATAAATACATTTCATCTAGGCTATACTGATTATCTACGCCTTCTGCTGCATAAACTACAGGCCCTCTCATAACGCAAACCATTCCACGATCGCTTTCTACATGCGGATTTGCTTGCATAAACTTAACCCGCATAGGCAATTCAATATTTAATATATCTCCAGAATTTACCACTGCTTCAAAGTATCCAGCTGTTACCGCATCACCATTTACTGCGGGCGCATCACACCAAGCCGGAATGCGAATCTTAATCTTTTGGTTAGTTGCTCTTGTAACTTCAATTACAATTTTTTCTTCATACGGATAGTTTGTTGTCATTTTTATTTCCATATGCTCATCTTGATAGTCGCAGCTCGTGAACATATTGACATATAACGCATCGTCGCCTCTTCCATAGACCCATCTGCCAATCCCGGCTATCGTTCGTAATAGTTGTGGAGGGCAACACCAACAAGTATACGTATGCCATCTTCGAGATGATTTATGCTTATACTGTGCCCACTCTCCAGGAATCGGTTCATCTTTTTTAAACGTCAGCGGATTTGAATAAAAGTATCTTGTCAGCTCTAGGTTTGATCCCGAGATTCCTGCGTTATACATAATTCTTTCTGCCATATCCCCATACTTGGTATCTTCTGTAACTTGTAACATTCTCAACGCCCACATGGCTGCACCGATATTAGCGCAGGTTTCGTTATACGCAATTTTGTTTGGCAGCTCGTATGCTGTTCCATGAGATTCGTGAGTTAGGCTTCCTCTTTCTGAATGCCCCACAAACGTTGCGTTGGTTCCACCGGTAATATAAATTCGCTTGGAGATTAGGTCGGTATATATTCTTTCTAATGCTACCAAAAGCTCTGCCTCGCCAGTGATCGCATAAACCTCTGTGGCCCCACTATACAAATAAGAAGAAGTTACCGCATGCCCAGTCGCCATAGTCTCTTTTCGCAGAGGTACCAACGATTGATTTTGATCTGTTGCAAAGTTTCCAGCCTTCTTAACTTTTCCGGTTGGATCAGCTCGTATACCATCTTTTTCCATTTCACCGCTCATTCCACGCATATTCACAAAGATTTCTGCCAATTGATATTGCTTTTCAATACCAGTGACATGATACAAGTCGCACAACCCCATAATCTGGCTAGGATTAAAGCCAAAGTTGAGAAGCTCTTTAGGGTACGATTTAAATACTTCATACAAATAGTCTGCTAACTTATTTGCAACACCGATTAATAAGTCATCGCCAAATGCATCGAGATATGCTACCGCAAATGTAAATAGGTGCCCCATATTATATAGCTCGTGAAAGCCATAGCGTTCCCATCTGCCTTTATCTGTTAGCGTGATTTGTGTACAAATGTATCCATCTTCCTCTTGCGAGCGAGCAATCAAATCTGCATACTTCGCAACCAAATCTTTAACTTTCTCATCTTTAGTTGTTTGATAAATATAGCAACATCCTTCTAAAAATTTGTAGCAATCTCCGTCAGACCAATGCGCACCAAAGAATTTTTCATCAGACTCGCCCGCTGCTATTGCAAAGTTAATTAACCTCGCCGAATTGGTTGGATTTAATAACGCATCCATCATACTGTCGATAATTTCTTCATAGTTTTCGGTACGCTTACCCCAAAAGCCATCTGTTAATTTACTATTATTTAAACTTGCAAATTCAAATTTTTTGGCCATTTTATATTCTCCTTTTATTGAGGCTCTCCACATTTTGAAGAGCCAAATTATTAATTGCTATTTAGGGGCCACAATTCCCGGCACTCCATTAACTTTATCCAATTCCGCTTGCCATACGGCATTAATAGCTTCAACCGAYTCTACCGGTGTCAACCCATTAATGTAAATTTTATTTATGAACAAATTGGTRTTCACCGCAGATCCGATAACAGTACTGTAGTCAACCTTGGCAACGCCTGGTTCTCTTGCCAGAGTGAGCGTTTCGTCTACTGCACGGTCGTCGCGGTAGTTTGCGTACGATGCCAGTCTCCAAGCATCTGGGTCGTCATATTCTGGAGGAAGTGCCATCCACATCTTAAGCGCAAACGCAATGTCTTCCGCTTCTGCTTTTGAGTATGTGTTTGGAATCACCCAGGCGCTATCTTGCGTAAATACTACATGCTCGGTGGCATTAGGCCCCTTCGGAAACAACACCACGCCATAATCATCGTCCATATTTTTAATAGTCGCAGTTTCCCAGTCGTCCGCAATTACCATTGCAGCTTGTGCGTTAATAAACATTGCTGTTTGACCTTTCCAATTTGTGGGAAATATCTCATAATTTTTTTGCGCATATGCAGCTGCCCACTCGAGCGCTTCCATAGTTTCTGGCGATGAAAGGTTGTTATAAAACATGTCATCTTCGTTCTTTTCAACAAAACTGCCGCCATTAGATAATACTGCCATTGAGAAAAATTTTGCATGATCAAAGACCATTGCATGTACGTCGGTTAACCCATCGTTATCGATATCTCTCGTAAGCTTTTGTGAAATTTCTTCGAATGCTTCCCAAGTCCATTCGCCGCTTGCTTGAAGATCGTATGGCAAGTTTGGATCTAACCCCGCTTCTTCAAATAGCCTCTTATTAAAGAACAATAATCTTCTCGGCGCAAAGGTGGTAAATACTCCATATACACTGTCGTCTCTGGTCATCATTTCCTCAGTGGTATCAAGCCACATAGGATTTTCGATGTCTATGCTATCTAATGTTGCTAAATCGTAGCACAAGCCGCTGTTCATTGCTGCGATAGTAAAACGCGGATCCATTCTAAAGATTTCTGCTGCGGGGTTGCCAGACAGGCTTGATGTCGCAAAGAGTTCTAGCATCGTATCCCAAGTTCCCAATCCCTTTTGCTCAAAAGTAAAGTTATGCGTATCCATCAACTCATGACGATATTCCCATAACACCTCTTCGTAGGTGGTAAACTTTTCGTCTGGTTCCACGATATTATTATAGTTTGCAATGGTTATTGTTTTTCCACCGAGGTCGCGATCTGCTGCAAACGCGTTAGAGCTAAAACCCAAAGATAATGCCAATAAAATAAATAAATGCTTCTTCATAAAAATTCCCCCTTATGAATAATTTCATTAACAATTTGCTATATATTCTTTTGCAAGGGCCGTTAATTTTTTAAAATCCTTRTTTGCAATTGCTTTTAGATCTACCAAATTTCCGCCAACGCCAACACCCTTGATGCCTGTTTTTAGATAATCTGCTACGTTTTCTGAATTAATCCCTCCCACTGCCAAAAATGGAATATGATTTAGCGGAGCGCAAACCGACTTGATATAGCCAATTCCGAGATCTCCGGCCGGAAACAACTTTACAAAGTCGGCACCAGCTTCAAATGCAGCTTGAGATTCTGTTGGAGTTAATGCTCCAGGGATCGATACTGCCCCCAAGTTATTTGCAGTATGAATGACTGCAATGTTTGTATTTGGCGAGATAAAATACTTTGCACCAGCTTCAAATGCGGCAGTTGCCTGTTCGGGATTCATTACAGTTCCTGCGCCAATGCAAATTTGATCGCCATATTTTTCATTGACCATCTTTATAAGTGTTGCCGTATTTTTTAGAGTATTTGGATCTTTCTGATTAAACGTAATCTCTAACAATTTAATGCCGCCTTCTGCGAGAGCCCCAGCCGTTGCGACAATATCTGATTCAGCCACCCCTCGAACTATTGCAATAATTTTGTGCTCTAAGATAGAATCAATTACATTTTGCTTCATTGCTAATATCACTCCTTATTATACTTGGTATTTGGTTAAAATTTCGCGGTTGATCTCTATTCCAAGCCCCGGTTTATCTGGAACATATATATAGCCGTCCTCATATTTAATGGTATCGTTTATCAGCTCTTTTCTAAATGGGTGATCCGATTGGTCAAACTCCAAAAAAATTTCGGAGGGCTCATAGCTCATAGGCGTATTTGGCAACGATGCAATAAAATGTAGTGCTGCAGCCAATCCCACTCCACTACCCCAGGCATGTGGCATTATTGTTGTATTATATGCCCCCGCAATGGCAGCCATTTTCTTGCATTCTGTAAATCCACCACTAGAGCAAACGTCTGGTTGATATATATCTAGAGCCCCTGCGCTAAGCCAATTCTTGATAGAGATTTTTCCAAAAATTTCTTCTCCTGCTGCGATAAACGAAGAGGTTAGATTTCTAATTGCCTTATAGCCTTCCATATCTTCTGGGCTTATTGGTTCTTCATAAAAATAAATCTTCTCCGGCTCTAGTTCCAAAATTATTTTTCTAGCATCAGCTTGTGAATACGCCGCATTGAAATCTGCCATTAGCATAATGTCGTACCCAACCGCTTTTCTCACAGCTCTGATATATTCGATATCTTTTTCGGGTGTAAATCCAACTTTAAGTTTCATTCCTTTAAAGCCGAGCTCCTTATACTTCAGTGCTTCTTCCACAGCATCTTGTGGATAAACCCCATCTGCCTTGCGATAAAAACCCGTTGCGTATGCTAGCAATTTATTTCTAAATGTACCTCCCAAAAGTTTAGAGACAGGCATTCCCAAAATTTTGCCTTTGAGATCCCATATTGCTATATCCAAACCGCTCAATGCGTTGACTGCAATTCCAAGCTGTCCAAACGGTCGTGATTTATTATAGAGAGTCTCCCATATTACTTCGGAATCAAAAGGATCTTTTCCGATTACCTCTTCTTTGTAGCAATGCTCGATGAAAGCTGCAGCCAAATGTGGAGATTGTTGCCCATGACATAAGCATTCCCCAAATCCAGCATTGCCGTTATCATCGACGACCTCCACAATAACCGAACTCCTCTTGTCAACCCATCCTTGTGAAAATTTAAACGGAACCTCCAGCTTTGCGGATATTTTGTGTACATAAACATCTTTTATTTTCATGATATCACCTTTTCTATTATTATGTATGTAAGTTATCTGATATGTAATAACAGTGTATCATGCTTTTGGCATAAATGAAATTCCTAATACTTACTAAAATTTTATTGTAATCATCGGCATTTTTACCAAATTTTACATTAAGTTTGTCAATTTATGCCATGGTCATTGGTAATCTCTAAAAATATATTGGTAGTTCTAGATATTGACAATGTGTTGTACAATAAAAATGTAGTTACCAAATTCTGAGAATAATTTATCCGGTGCTACAAAGTTTGTAATATAAAGACATACAGAAATATATTTAGGAGGTCATAATGAAAAAACCGAATATTTTATTTGCAATTGCCGATGACGCATCTCACTTCGGAGCATATGGACATAAACTAGTAAACACTCCYGTAGTTGATGCCCTCGCTGCCGAAGGTATTTTGTTTAATAATGCATTCACCGTAAATCCGAAATGTGCGCCATCACGTGCGTCAATTTTAACCGGAAAATTAACTTGGCAATTAGAATCGGGATGCACTCATTTTTGTGAATTTCCTACAGGACAAATACTCTTTCCTGACCTATTAGAAGACAACGGCTACCACATAGGGTATACGGGCAAAGGCTGGGGACCTGGCGATTTTACAGTTTCAGGATACACACGCAATCCAGCAGGAGTCGAATATAATACAAAAACATTGACRCCACCAGCAGGAAGCAATATTTCGAAAATTGATTACGCAGCAAACTTCAAAGTATTTATGGACGCTAAAACAGCAGATCAACCATTTTATTTTTGGTATGGCGGCTTCGAACCGCATCGAAAATATAATGAAGGAGAAGGCATACTCCATGGCAAAGATCCTGCTGACGTTAAAGTTCCGATATACCTTCCTGATAACGACCGCGTTCGAGGCGACTTTTGCGACTACGCATTCGAGATAGATTGGTTTGATCTGCAGCTGGGCAAAATCGTAGACTACTTAAAAGAAATCGGCGAATATGATAACACTATTATTGTAGTGACATCGGACAATGGTTGCCCATTCCCACGTGTTAAGGGACAAATGTATGAAGACGACTTGCGATTACCTCTAATTATCACTTGGAAAAATGGCACAGCAGGCGGCAGAGTTGTTGATGACTTAGTTAGTTTTATCGATTTTGCACCAACATTTGCTCAGGCAGCTGGAGTTAAAAAACCAGAATCGTTTTGTGGCAAAAGTCTATTTGACATATTTGAGTCTAACAACAGCGGCGTAATAAATTCTACAAGAGACCGCGTATTTATGGGGCGCGAAAGGCATGACATGGGGCGCGTTAACGATACCGGATACCCCGTTCGATGCATCAGAACTCCTCAGTATTTATATATTCACAACTACCACCCGTTTGCAGCACCTGCCGGAAATGCCGAGACAGGATATCCAAATTGTGATCCATCTCCTAGTAAGGAAGAAATTTTACTGTTACATGCCAAAAACAACAACATTTATTACAACCTATCGTTTGGCTTGCGTCCCGAAGAGCAGTTATTTGACATCAAAGTAGATTCCGCGTGCATGGAAAATTTAGCCTATGAAGAATCATTTGCAGAGATTAAAACCGCGCTTCGCAGGGAGTTGGATGCACAACTTATTGCCACAAACGACCCTCGCTCAAATGGAAACGGCGATATTTTTGATAGCTATGCATACGTCGGAAAGGCTCCACACGCATGGTTTAGACTAGAAGACAAGTACAAAGAATGGCTCAGTAAAGAAAGGAATAAATAAATGAGACGACCTAACATTTTATTTTTGATGACTGATGAACAAAAATTTGATACTTTTGGTTTTGTCAACTCAGTTCTCAAAACTCCAAATCTAGATAAATTAATTTCAAACAGCGTATTTTTTAACAATGCCTACTGTTCAAACCCATCTTGCGTACCATCTCGCGCAGCAATAGTAACCGGCAAATATCCAACAGCTTGTCAGTGCCCAACATACATCTCGACGCTTCCCAAAGACGAAGTAACCTTTATGGCCAAATTACAAGAAGCCGGATACTATACAGCAGTTGTTGGAAAGCAACACTTCGATGCAAGCGAAATTTACAAAGGCTATGACTACGAATGTATCGTCGATGGACACTCTCAAACTGCACCTTATGAAAACATCGTGGCTTTTGCAGAATATCTCAAGGAAAAGGGCGTATACAAAGTTAAGCAAGTGGGCGAAAAATTGATTTGCGGTAGCGAATGGACTGGTGATATCGAAAACCACATTGACTATTTTATCGGTGAAAAGGGTCGCGAATGGCTCGCAAATCACATAGACACCACCAAAGCCGCCGATGCAAAACCTTGGTTTATGACACTTAGTTTTCCAGGACCGCATCAGCCATACGACTGCGAAGGAACCGCATATGCCGCTAACTATAATTTAGCAGATATGACACTCGAAGAATCAAAAGTTGCCGACTTAGAAACAAAGCCGCCACATTATAAACATCTCAATCCTAGAGCATATATTGATCAGTATGATGAAGAACTTTATCGAAGGACCAAGCGTTCATACTACGCCAATATGTCTTTAATAGATGAAAAAATTGGCGAGGTAATTGCTATGCTAAAAGAAAAAGATGAATACGACAATACGCTAATCATTTTTTCTACAGACCACGGTGATTTTATGGGAGATTTTGGATTAGTGACCAAGGCTCAATACCTAAGCGAAGGCTTAATGCACGTTCCATTATTTGTAAAGCCCCCAATTAAGGATTTTCAAGGCTTTAGAACAAATGACCTAGTAACAAATATAGACATAGCTTCAACCTGTCTTACCGCTGCAAAGGCCCCCGAAAAAATTACAGAACATATGGAAAACCATCCTTATAACGATTACTGGGAAAAAGATACTGTTTCCGCAAGAGATTACGTATATATGGAAGCCCATGATATCAAGGGAGTCATAAGAGATGGCATCAAAACATTATATTATGTAGAAAGAGATTATGGAGAGCTTTATGATTTAAATACGGATCCTGCCGAGCGAATTAATTTGTGGGATGATCCAAAATATCAAACTGCTAAAATGGCCGGAATGGCAAAGATCATCGATAAGATGTTTTGGCTATCTCCAAAAAGTTCAATGCAATGGAATGTAAACGCACCTAAAATTTAATATCTGCTAATATGGAGGATGTAATGTATATAACAATTGATACCGGAACCACAAATACTCGCGTACGTCTATTTGATGATAATTTGAATATAGTTGAGGTTAAAAAAAGTAATGTAGGCGTTAAAAACACAGCCATTACAGGCAGCAATGCGCAACTAAAAAAATCTATTAAACAATCAATATCCACCCTCTTACAGAACAATAGTAATCCCGAAATTGACGGAGTAATAGCAACAGGGATGATCACATCCTCTCTGGGATTATATGAAATACCTCATCTAACAGTGCCCGTTTCTAAAGATGCGCTAAAGGCCGCTGCAGTCACAGTATTGATGGAAGATGTGTGTGATATGCCAATCACTTTTATTACCGGAGTAAAAAACCGATACGATGAAGATAACTCAGAATCAATGGATATAATGCGTGGTGAAGAAATAGAAACGTTTGCCATATTGGAAGAATTACCAAAAGATATACCGTATTTATTGGTGCTTCCTGGATCTCATAGTAAATTTGTAAGTGTTAATGAACTCGGAGAAATTACTGGCAGTCTAACAACCCTCACTGGCGAATTAATCGAAGTAATTACTAGCAATACTATAATTTCAGAATCAGTTGATAAAAAATTTGTTGAAACATATATGAAAGATTTTGTTTTGAGAGGATACAACGCGGCCAAAAAGGTCGGCAATTCGCGAGCAGCATTTTTGTGTAGAATTAATAATCTATTTTGTAATTTTTCGCACCAAGAGGTGGCTAACTTTTTGCTAGGCATAGTTTTGCAAGGCGATATCACGGCTCTTATGAACTCTTCTGCAATCGAATTTTCACCAGACTATCAAATCGTCGTTGCAGGCAAATACGCATTAAAGCAAGGGCTAATCGATATTTTAACAGAAGAGGGATATGCAGCAAGAAGTTTTGAATCTCATCATGAAGATGACTTATCGGGATTTGGTGCTGTCTTAATGGCATAAAAAATAATTATGGCGACTTCTGATAGACTATTCGAAGGGCGCCATTTTTGCTGCTTATTTTTTGAAACTATTGATTTATCTTGATATTTCACGTATACTACCAGTTACACATATACTACCAGTTAGTAGATATATCAAATTCAAAATTTTTTAAATAAAAAATGTATAAAATACTAAAAAAATACATCTTCTATAGGTGTGATTAAATTTAATTTCGAAAGGGCACTATTTATGAATAAAAAAACCTATGTGTTTGGACATCAGAATCCCGATACCGATTCAATTTGTTCAGCGATAGCATATGCATATTATAAAAGATGTTTGGGAGATACTAATGTAGTTGCAGCAAGATTGGGCGCATTGAATCGCGAAAGTAACTTTGCGTTAAATAAATTTAATATCAAGCCCCCTATAATAGTTCATCATATAAAGCCTCAAGTTTTAGATATGAATTATTATAAAGTACGGCCAGTTTATACCGGCGATTCTGTCAAAAAGGCTTGGACAGTAATGGGAGAATCTGGAAAGGGGATTGTTCCTGTATTGCACCAAGACCATTCACTTGCAGGTGTCGTAACTTTAACTGATATTGCGAAGTCATATCTTGAACTTACCGAAAACACAGTGCTTCGCGAAACTCGAACTCCATTTGTAAACATATTAAGCGTATTAAATGGAAAAATTATTTACGGAGAATATCCTGAGCCATATGTTCAAGGAGATATATACACTATTGCCGAAATTCAAGATGATAGTAGGTTAAATAATACGGACATAATTTTGACTGGCAATAATCCTAGATTGATAGAAGAAGCTGTTAACACAGGAGCCGGATGCGTAATTGTAACAGGAGTTGATATTGAGCATATAAATGTATTAATTCCCAAAAATGCCACATGTGCCATTGTGTGTGTACCAGATTGCTTTTCTACAGTAATCAAAATGATAAATCAAAGTACACCAATCAAAAATATTATGGGGAAAAACGAATTGATCTTTTTTGAAACCGAAGATACAATCGATGAAGTTAAAGAAATAATGCTAAAAAGTAGCTTTAGACATTTTCCTATTTTAAACAAAGATGCCGAAGTCGCAGGGCTAATTTCTAAACGCCATATTTTGGACATTCAAAAGAAGAAAGTGATCCTTGTTGATCATAACGAAAACTCGCAAAGTGCTTTGGGCATTGATCAAGCTGAAATTTTAGAGATAATTGATCATCACAGAGTAGCTAATATTGATACCCAAACTCCAGTTTTTCTGCGGGTCGAACCCGTAGGATGTACTTGTACTATTATTGCAAAGATGTTTAATGAAGCAAATATCATGCCTCCACGCGAAATTGCAGGGCTAATGCTCAGCGCCATATTATCCGATACCTTGTGTTTTAAGTCACCAACTTGTACTCCAGAAGATATCAAGGTGGCAAATCGACTCGCCAAAATAGCAGAAGTCGATATTATGGCATACGGCGAAGAACTTATTTCCATCGGAGGAGCATTGGACAAAATCCCTATTAGCGAAATTTTGGAAGGGGATGTAAAAACTTTTTCACTTGGTGAATACAAAACGCTAATTTCTCAAGTAAATACAACCAGTCTAAAAAGTTTAGAAAAAATACAGCATAATTTAGTTCAAGAAATGAATGCAATTCAACTAAAAAATCAAGTAGATCTAGTCATTTTAATAGTGACAGACATTCTTCTGGGTGGTTCCGAAATTATAGCAGTAGGCCCGCAAAAAAAATTGGCCGAAAAAGCATTTGGAATCGCACCAGACAAAAATAGTGTATATCTAGAAGATGTATGTTCTCGGAAAAAACAAATTATTCCGCAACTTACAACAGCTATTCAAAATATATAAGATATACCAATAAAAAATCAAATTTGGAGGTTGACTATGGGATTGTTTAATAAGCAAAAAGGATTGTTAGCACCTGTGAGTGGACAATGTATATCGCTTACAGATGTTGATGATACAGTATTTTCGACTTTAATGCTTGGAGACGGAATTGCTATTGAGCCTACAGAGGGAGTTGTTGTGGCACCAGCAGATGGAACAGTTGAACTGGTTATGAACGAATCTGAACACACCGTGGGGCTTAAGCTGAGAAATGATGTCGAGGTTTTAATTCATGTTGGAGTTAACACAGCAGATCTAAAAGGCAAGGGATTTAAATGCTTAGTACGTACTGGTGATAAAGTAAAGTCAGGAATGCCATTAATCGAATTTGATAAAAAAATTATAGAAGATAACGGATATAAAGCCACTACAATATTTATAATTTCCGACAAACACGATCAATCGATTAAGTTTAAAAATGAAACCGATATCGTAACTGCAGGAAAAGACATAGTCTTAGATTTATAAATTAATTTTATAAATTGAGTGTATAACTTAACCATTTATGGAGATAATAAATCTATTATATATACAAGGAGGATGTTGTATGAAAGTAGGGATAGTATTTCCAGATGGTTTCGAGGAAATTGAAGGACTTGCTGTTGTAGATATTCTGCGACGTGGGCAAGCAGATGTTACAATGATTGGTCTAACAGATAGTACAGTTTCTAGCGCACAAAAAATCCAGGTTATTATGGATGCGACAGTAGAGTCTGTAAATTTCGATGACTTTGATATGATTGTAATGCCAGGAGGAGCCGGTGCTGAAAACTATTTGCCTTGCGAAAAATTAAAGAATGCCATCGCGGCATTTTTAGGGAATAACAACAAATTCGTTGGTGCAATTTGCGCCGCACCAAACATATTGGGTAGATGGGGTTTGCTAAACCACCGCAGTGTTACTGTATATCCAACTATAGAAGTGGCAGGAGCTGATATTAGAAGACAAAAGGTTGTAGTTGACGGAAATTTAATAACTGGAGCAGGACCGGGGGCTTCTATGGAATTCGGATATGCGTTATTATCCAAAATGGCTGATGAAGAAACTGTTAAAATACTTAAAGAAAAAATGATTGTTTAGTTCTATGCGAATATTTAAGCTATTACACTTTTGGTTGGTGTAATAGCCTTTTTTAGCCTAATATATAACATTACCTTTGCAGATGGTTCTGGCAATATTAACCATATTGTCAAAAATGACTATATCCGCGTCTTTGCCTGGCTCCAAGCTGCCCTTRAAGTTATCGACACCTATAAGCTTGGCAGGATTAGTGGTCACAAAATTGATCGCTGTTTCTATGGTGAAATTTGAATTAGCAATTATATTATACAAAGCTTTATTCAATTTTAATACGCTCCCTGCTAATGCGCCGCTCTCTAGCCTTGCACTGCCGCCGGACACAATCACTTTTTGTCCTCCCAACGAATACTCGCCATCTACACATCCTCCGGCGCTTATCGAATCAGTGATTAAAATCAGTTTATCTGGAGATTTCAGCTTTGATATTAATTCAAACAAGGCCGGATCTACATGAACACAATCGCAAATCATTTCGCAAAATATATTCGTGATCATCGCGGCTCCAACTACTCCAGGGTCTCTATGATGTAGTGGGCTCATTGCGTTAAACAGATGCGTTGCGCTGGAGATCCCCGCATTTATTCCTGCTATTGCCTCRGTGAATGTTGCCGCCGTATGCCCCATCGATACCGCAACATCCGCTTTGATTGCATTGATCAAATCTATAGCTCCGTCAACTTCGGGAGCCACCGATACCAATTTTATTATATCTATATATTTTTTAATAAATTCTACATCTGATACCGTTGGATTCACTATATAATCTGGATTTTGTGCACCCATATATTTCAAGTTAAAGTACGGTCCTTCTAGATGAGCACCCAAAACTTCTGCCCCGCTACTTTGGGTTTTACGCACTTCTTGGATTGCATTCAATGCTYTCTCAATTGCAGCTTTGGGCATACTCATAGTTGTTGGCAAAAAGGCTGTTACCCCGTTCGCTGCAATACCCTCGGCTATCTTTGTTATCGCKTGCCCTGTCCCRTCCATCGTATCAAATCCGGCATAGCCATGAATATGGATGTCTATAAATCCTGCAGAAATATATTTTCCCTTCGCATCTATTCCCACCAAATTTCGCAATGTCGCCGAGTCCGCTTCCACAATTTTCTCAATCTTATCAGAAAATATTATTGCCTTGTTATGAAGTACTTTGCCCTTAAACAAAATCTTGCCATTATATATATATTGCACTTACACTCTCTCCGTTTCCACAACGATTTTATCACCTGCKACAATTTCGCCAACTATATTACATGGCAATCCCAGCTTTTTGAACTCTGCCAACGCTTCTTGTGCATCTGCTGGATTTATACTAATCAACAATCCTCCCGAAGTTTGCGGATCAAAAAGTACTTCTGTAAACGACGCTTCTATATTACAAAATTTAATTTTGTCGCCCACAAAATTTCGGTTCCGTTGCGCAGCCGCTGTAATAAAAAATTCATCTGCTAACACCTGCGCTTCTTCTATATAAGGCACGTCCGCGGCATAGATCTGTGCGCCAAATTCTGTTCCTATCATTTCTGTTAGATGACCCAAAAATCCAAACCCGGTTACATCTGTCATCGCATTCGTTCGGTATCTCTTTGCCACRTCTGCTGCATACTTATTTAATGTGGTCATAGATTTTATCGCTTTCTCAATAGCTAGATCTACCAAATTTTGTAATTTTTGATCTTTTATCATATGCCTTGTGTTATAGGCAGTACACGATATACCCACTCCCAACGGCTTGGTTAAAATTAATTTRTCTCCCATTTTTGGCGTATTATTTTGAAATATTTTATCTGGATGAATTACTCCCATTACCGAAAGGCCATATTTCACTGTATCATCAAATATCGAATGCCCACCCGATAAAACTCCTCCCGCTTCCGTTACTTTTTCATTTCCGCCTTGTAAAATTTTCCCCAAAATGTTTAGGTCCATCTTCTCTGGAAATCCCACTATATTCAGCGCTGTCTTCACCTCTCCACCCATTGCATATATATCGGATAGCGCATTTGTTGCAGCTATTTGCCCAAAGATATACGGGTCTTCTATCATCGGCGGAAAAAAGTCTAGCGTCTGTACTATGGCTATATCATCAGAAACTTTGTATACTGCCGCATCATCTGCGCTTTCAAATCCCACCAATAAATTGGGGTCACTCTTCTTTTCTAGTTTTGCCAATATGGTCTTAAGTGCTTGCGGCCCCAATTTTGCTGTGCATCCGCCACCCTTACAAAATATCACGTCTTCCATACAATCACCTCATTAATATTAAACTCTAAAATCAAAATTTGATAGCATTGCCGTCGTCTCTTTTTTCAATTCTTTCTGTTCCATCGAATCTATCCGCAAATTACTTGTCACAAATCCAGCTTCTTCTACTACTTTCATAAAGCTCCCTGCATATGAGGTTAAATAGCTTTTGATGTGGTCGTTTTCTACATAGATTTGAATATCTAGTTGCTTATCAAATTTATGTATATGAAATTCCAGATGCTCCAAAGAGTCCATATCTAAGGCCACCACAATATATAACCCGCCTTTGTGYCGTCCGCCACCGCCCGATTTTTCTTCAAAAAAATGTACTGTCCCTTTTTCTATTTGGYTATGCAGTAATGGTGAGATAAATTCAAAATTTGCCTGCTCTAATTTATTTATCACTTCTACTTGCTCTTTTATTACATCCAGCTGCTCTCGTGGCACTGCTCTATTTGCTTCATCCAATTCCTCAACAACTTCTTCTATCACATCAACTAGCTCATTTAAATCTCGTACAGCATCATCGAGCTTTATGTCGGCAAAACTTTCAACTTCGGTTCCAAACAACAACTCTTTTACCGCATCACTTAATGTTGCATTGGTTGCCGCATTGGCCGCAGTTGTAGTGGTTGCCGCATTGGCCGCAGTTGTAGTGGTTGCCGCATTGGCCGCAGTTGTAGTGGTCGCCGCATTAGCCGCAGTTGTAGTGGTCGCCGCATTGGCCGCAGTTGTAGTTGGCGCCGCATTGGCCGCAGTTGTAGTGGTCGCCGCATTAGCCGCAGTTGTAGTGGTCGCCGCATTGGCCGCAGTTGTAGTGGTTGCCGCATTGGCCGCAGTTGTAGTGGTCGCCGCATTGGCCGCAGTTGTAGTGGTTGCCGCATTGGCCGCAGTTGTAGTGGTCGCCGCATTAGCCGGAGTGGCATTAGTCGCCGCATTGGCCGCAGTTGTAGTGGTCGCCGCATTGGCCGCAGTTGTAGTGGGTGCCGCATTAGCCGGAGTGGCAGTGGTCGCCGCATTAGCCGGAGTGGCAGTGGTCGCCGCATTAGCCGGAGTGGCAGTGGTCGCCGCATTAGCCGGAGTGGCAGTGGTCGCCGCATTAGCCGGAGTGGCAGTGGTCGCCGCATTAGCCGGAGTGGCAGTGGTCGCCGCATTAGCCGGAGTGGCAGTGGTCGCCGCATTAGCCGGAGTTGTAGTTGGCGCCGC
>NZ_ABEQ01000022.3:32500-36468 GCF_000171335.1 Candidatus Epulonipiscium viviparus | reverse complement strand
GCGTCACAATAATATCCATGTTCATAGTGCGCAAGACGGCAATACCATTTATGTTGCAGTCACAAACATGAATGCGCAACGTGCCTATATTGACTTAGATTTAAAGCTTCAAGATGAACAAATCGAAAAAATCGAGCGCACTACTACTTACCTAAATTTAGGCGAATTGCATTTTGTTGATAACGAGCCTCTAGACAGTCTCAACGATATTTTCATGCATGTAGAGGAAACTAGTATATTCAAAATTACCTTAAACGAATCTCCTGAAATCAACACCACGCTAACCAAAACCACTTATTATGGAGATGTTACATTGCAACCTACAGGTACTCCCGCGACTTTCATCATAAACACGCCGACCGATAACGTTCAATCCAGCATCTTGCGAATTTCGTTGGGCCGCCACGGTGGATTTAATGCGCCTTTAAATGTCTCTATCAATGATTATAACATCGAATCCTACGATTTATCCTTTACTAATAAGCCGGACAGATACTTTGGATATGTAGATTACGTTATCCCAACCGATATTTTAAAAACTCAGAATGAAATCACCGTTACTGTTCCTCAAAACGGCGGCAAAATTTCTACAGTTGCACTTATTCATCTGGAAAATTAACCCAAAACGCAAGTTACATCAGCCGCTGCCGTTGTAACTGCAAAAATTATTATTGTATCAGCCTCTGTAGTTGTACTTGCATCAGAGGCTGTAGTTGCATCTGTAGAAATTATTATTACATCAGCCGTTGTCATTGTAACTGCAAAAGTCATTATCGCATCAGCCGTTGCCGTTGTAACTTCAGAAATTATTATCGCATCAGTCGTTGCCGTTGTAACTTCAAAAATTATTATCACATCAGCCGTTGCCGTTGTAACTTCAGAAATTATTATCGCATCAGTCGTTGCCGTTGTAACTTCAAAAATTATTATCACATCAGCCGCTGTAGTTGTATCTTCAAAAATTATTATCACATCAGTCGCTGTAGTTGTAACTTCAAACATTATTATCACATCAGCCGCTGTCGTTGTAGCTTCAAAAATTATTCTTACATCAGTCGCTGTAGTTGTAACTGCAAAAGTCATTATCGCATCAGCCGCTGCCGTTGTAACTGCAAAAGTCATTATCGCATCAGCCACTGCCGTTGTAACTTCAAAAATTATTATTGTATCAGCCTCTGTAGTTGTAATTGCATCAGAGGCTGTAGTTGCATCTGTAGAAATTATTATTACATCAGCCGCTGTCATTGTAACTGCAGAAATCATTATCGCATCAGCCGCTGTAGTTGTAGCTTCAAAAATTATTCTTACATCAGTCGCTGTAGTTGTAACTGCAGAAATTATTATCGCATCAGCCGCTGCCGTTGTAACTGCAAAAGTCATTATCGCATCAGCCGTTGCCGTTGTAACTGCAAAAATTATTATTGTATCAGCCTCTGTAGTTGTAATTGCATCAGAGGCTGTAGTTGCATCTGTAGAAATTATTATTACATCAGCCGCTGTCATTGTAACTGCAGAAATTATTATCACATCAGCTGTTGCCGTTGTAACTGCAAAAGTCATTATCGCATCAGCCGCTGCCGTTGTAACTGCAGAAATTATTATCACATCAGCCGCTGTAGTTGTAGCTTCAAAAATTATTATCGCATCAGTCGTTGCCGTTGTAACTGCAGAAATTATTATCACATCAGCCGTTGCCGTTGTAACCTCAGAAATTATTATCACATCAGCCGTTGTCGTTGTAACTGCAGAAATTATTATCACATCAGCCGCTGCCGTTGTAACTGCAAAAGTCATTATCGCATCAGCCGTTGCCGTTGTAACCTCAGAAATTATTATCACATCAGCCGCTGCCGTTGTAACTTCAGAAATTATTATCACATCAGTCGTTGCCGTTGTAACTTCAGAAATTATTATCACATCAGCCGTTGCCGTTGTAACTGCAGAAATTATTATCGCATCAGCCGCTGCCGTTGTAACTGCAAAAGTCATTATCGCATCAGCCGCTGTAGTTGTAGCTTCAAAAATTATTCTTACATCAGTCGTTGCCGTTGTAACTGCAGAAATTATTATCACATCAGCCGTTGCCGTTGTAACTTCAGAAATTATTATCGCATCAGCCGCTGCCATTGTAACTGCAGAAATTATTATCGCATCAGCCGCTGCCGTTGTAACTGCAGAAATTATTATCGCATCAGCCGCTGTAGTTGTAGCTTCAAAAATTATTTTTACATCAGTCGCTGTAGTTGTAACTGCAGAAATTATTATCGCATCAGTCGTTGCCGTTGTAACTGCAGAAATCATTATCGCATCAGTCGTTGCCGTTGTAACTGCAGAAATTATTATCACATCAGCCGCTGCCGTTGTAACTGCAGAAATTATTATCACATCAGCCGCTGCCGTTGTAACTGCAAAAGTCATTATCGCATCAGTCGTTGCCGTTGTAACTGCAAAAGTCATTATCGCATCAGTCGTTGCCGTTGTAACTGCAAAAGTCATTATCGCATCAGTCGTTGCCGTTGTAACTGCAGAAATCATTATCGCATCAGCCGTTGCCGTTGTAACTGCAGAAATCATTATCGCATCAGTCGTTGCCGTTGTAACTGCAGAAATTATTATCACATCAGCCGCTGCCGTTGTAACTGCAGAAATTATTATCACATCAGCCGCTGCCGTTGTAACTGCAAAAGTCATTATCGCATCAGTCGTTGCCGTTGTAACTGCAAAAGTCATTATCGCATCAGTCGTTGCCGTTGTAACTGCAAAAGTCATTATCGCATCAGTCGTTGCCGTTGTAACTGCAGAAATCATTATCGCATCAGCCGTTGCCGTTGTAACTGCAAAAGTCATTATCGCATCAGTCGTTGCCGTTGTAACTTCAGAAATTATTATCACATCAGCTGTTGCCGTTGTAGCTTCAAAAATTATTATCGCATCAGCCGCTGCCGTTGTAACTGCAGAAATTATTATCGCATCAGCCGCTGTAGTTGTAGCTTCAAAAATTATTTTTACATCAGTCGCTGTAGTTGTAACTGCAGAAATTATTATCGCATCAGCTGTTGCCGTTGTAGCTTCAAAAATTATTCTTACATCAGTCGCTGTAGTTGTAACTGCAGAAATTATTATCACATCAGCCGTTGCCGTTGTAACTGCAAAAATTATTATTGTATCAGCCTCTGTAGTTGTAATTGCATCAGAGGCTGTAGTTGCATCTGTAGAAATTATTATTACATCAGCCGCTGTCATTGTAACTGCAGAAATTATTATCACATCAGCCGCTGCCGTTGTAACTTCAAAAATTATTATCACATCAGCCGTTGCCGTTGTAACTGCAAAAGTCATTATCGCATCAGTCGCTGTAGTTGTAACTGCAAAAGTCATTATCGCATCAGCCGCTGTAGTTGTAACTTCAGAAATTATTATCGCATCAGCCGTTGCCGTTGTAACTGCAGAAATTATTATCGCATCAGCCGTTGCCGTTGTAACTGCAGAAATTATTATCGCATCAGCCGCTGTAGTTGTAGCTTCAAAAATTATTCTTACATCAGTCGCTGTAGTTGTAACTGCAGAAATTATTATCACATCAGCCGTTGCCGTTGTAACTGCAAAAGTCATTATCGCATCAGCCGCTGCCGTTGTAACTGCAAAAGTCATTATCGCATCAGCCGCTGCCGTTGTAACCTCAGAAATTATTATCACATCAGCCGTTGTCGTTGTAACTGCAGAAATTATTATCGCATCAGCTGCTGTAGTTGTAGCTTCAAAAATTATTCTTACATCAGTCGCTGTAGTTGTAACTGCAGAAATTATTATCACATCAGCCGCTGCCGTTGTAACTGCAGAAATTATTATCGCATCAGCCGCTGTAGTTGTAGCTTCAAAAATTATTCTTACATCAGTCGCTGTAGTTGTAACTGCAGAAATTATTATCACATCAGCCGTTGCCGTTGTAACTGCAAAAATTATTATTG
>NZ_ABEQ01000022.3:0-27500 GCF_000171335.1 Candidatus Epulonipiscium viviparus | reverse complement strand
TCAATTTATTGATTGGTAGAGGAGCATCTAAACAGCGATGAAGTAGTATCGAAAGAAGCTATGGAGTGGTTTAGAGAGAGAATGCCGGAATGAGTAGCGAGATATAAGTGAGAATCTTATAGGCCGAATATCTAAGGTTTCCAGGGTAAAGCTGATCT
The DNA here is from genome assembly GCF_000171335.1 of Candidatus Epulonipiscium viviparus. Lineage (GTDB taxonomy): Bacteria > Bacillota > Clostridia > Lachnospirales > Cellulosilyticaceae > Epulonipiscioides > Epulonipiscioides viviparus. The sequence goes on along the minus strand of NZ_ABEQ01000022.3, from coordinate 27,342 downwards.
GCCCTGGGTAAGTCGGGACCTAAGGCAAGGACGAAAGTCGTAGTCGATGGACAACTGGTGGAAATTCCAGTACTACCTATAATCAGAACTGCAGGGACGCAGAGAAATAAGAATTGCACGAAATGGGAATGCGTGTGTAAGCAACAAGCGGTCTTCTAGGAAAAACCGGAAGAGCAAAGCAAGTTGTGATACGGACCGAAATTTAAGTAGGGAAGATTCTGAAAGAGCTGCCAAGAAAAGCTGCTATTGCATTATAGGTACCCGTACCGCAAACCGACACAGGTAGATGAGGAGAGAATCCTAAGGCCGACGGGAGAAGTGTTGTTAAGGAACTCGGCAAAATGACCCCGTAACTTAGGGATAAGGGGTGCCAGTAGAAATACTGGCCGCAGAGAATAGGCCCAAGCAACTGTTTAGCAAAAACACAGGTCTCTGCTAAATCGAAAGATGAAGTATAGGGGCTGACGCCTGCCCGGTGCTGGAAGGTTAAGGGGAGAGGTTAGGAGCAATCCGAAGCTTTGAACTTAAGCCCCAGTAAACGGCGGCCGTAACTATAACGGTCCTAAGGTAGCGAAATTCCTTGTCAGGTAAGTTCTGACCCGCACGAAAGGCGTAATGATTTGGGTACTGTCTCGACAGCACGCCCGGTGAAGTTGTAGTACCAGTGAAGATGCTGGTTACCCGCGACAGGACGGAAAGACCCCGTGGAGCTTTACTGTAACTTGATACTGAGGTTGGGTGTTACATGTACAGGATAGGAGGGAGGCNGTGAAGTCAGTACGCCAGTATTGATGGAGCCAACGTTGGGATACCTCTCTTGTAATACTTAACTTCTAACCATARTCCGTTATCCGGATTTGGGACAATGTCAGGTGGACAGTTTGACTGGGGCGGTCGCCTCCGAAAGAGTAACGGAGGCGCTCAAAGGTAACCTCAGAATGGTCGGAAACCATTCGAAGAGTGCAAAGGCATAAGGTTGCTTGACTGTGACATCGACGGATGAAGCAGGTACGAAAGTAGGACTTAGTGATCCGGTGGTATGAAAGTGGGATTGCCATCGCTCAACGGATAAAAGCTACCCCGGGGATAACAGGCTTATCTCCCCCAAGAGTTCACATCGACGGGGAGGTTTGGCACCTCGATGTCGGCTCATCGCATCCTGGAGCTGTAGCAGGTTCCAAGGGTTGGGCTGTTCGCCCATTAAAGCGGTACGCGAGCTGGGTTCAGAACGTCGTGAGACAGTTCGGTCCCTATCCGTCGTGGGCGTAGGAAATTTGAGAGGAGCTGACCTTAGTACGAGAGGACCGGGTTGGACGGACCGCTGGTGCATCTGTTAGACTACCAAGTCTATAGCAGAGTAGCCAAGTCTGGATATGATAAACGCTGAAGGCATCTAAGCGTGAAACAGACCTCAAGATAAGATTTCCCATTCGTAAGAAGTAAGACCCCTTGCAGATTACAAGGTAGATAGGTTGGAGGTGTAAGAATGGTAACATTCGAGCTGACCAATACTAATGGTTCGAGGGTTTGACCTAATTTAAAATGGGTTTTGTATAGTTAATATTTATATAGTTAATAGTATTTGTTTTTGAGTGTTTAATATTTATTTATTTTTTGGTGATGATACGTCTCTTGGAAACACCCGTTCCCATACCGAACACGATGGTTAAGCTTGAGAAGGTCGACAGTACTTAGTTGGAGACGACTAGGGAGGATAGATGGTTGCCAAAATTACGGTCGCTTAGCTCAGCTGGGAGAGCATCTGCCTTACAAGCAGAGGGTCATAGGTTCGAACCCTATAGCGACCATTTGAACTATTATATAAGTAGTTTAAAAGGGTTATTGTTTGTATTTAAACCTGTAGGGTTATCGCCAAGCGGTAAGGCACAGGATTTTGATTCCTGCATTCGAAGGTTCGAATCCTTCTAGCCCTGATTTGCGAGTCACTAGCTCAGTAGGTAGAGCACTTGACTTTTAATCAAGTGGTCCCGGGTTCGAGCCCCGGGTGGCTCATTTRTATGCGGATGTGGCGGAATTGGCAGACGCACTAGACTTAGGATCTAGCGCCGCAGGGTGTAAGGGTTCGACTCCCTTCATCCGCATATTCAATATATTATATTTTGCGGGTGTAGTTCAATGGTAGAACACCAGCCTTCCAAGCTGGTTACGTGGGTTCGATTCCCATCACCCGCTTATTATTAAAAAAAAGACTATTGTATAAATATACAATAGTCTTTTTTTGTTTTAATGAAACTATCTATTACATACGATACGAGATTTTCAAAAAATTAAAAAAAAGTGGAACATAAAAAAAAAATCCGCGTCTGACTAGTATAAAGGCAAATAATAATTAAGGAGAATCTACAATGAAAATAAAAAAATTATTTATTGGATTAACAATCTTATCTCTTGGAACACCAACTTTTGCACAATTACTTCCAAACAATATAACTCCTATCGATGGAGTAATGACATTAGACATAGCTTCAGAAAACACTACACCGGATTTAACTATTAATGTAACACCTACGCCAATATTACCTACATCAGTAGATATTCCAACAAACATACTAACTTCAAAAGATCTAATTACTCAAAATGAAAACATATTTATATCTCTCGATTTTTTAAGAAAAAATTTTGGCATGGAATTACAGTTAATTGACGAAGGACAGATACTTATTCTACCAACAGTTCTTAGCCCACTTATCCCATTCGATCAAATGGAGGTTCATTCTATGAATTTGGATATTAAAATACCTGAAGATGCAATAAAAATCGATCGTGCAACTATTAAAACTATTGATACAGAACTCAAACAAATTACCATTTTACCAGCTGGAAAAGATGATAATTTAGATAATTACATTATATTAAATATCAGTGATCTTACTTCTTTTGCCAATGGTACTAGTCAATTTGAAAATATGCACGAAGGTATGATTGTAGAGGTATATCACTCATCTTCTATGACTAAGTCACGAGTACCGCAAACAGCTGCGTATATTATAAATCCTAGAATAGATGGCACAGTTATGTTACCAGATCCAAACCATGTGATACCTGCCCCAATCGTATATGAATATGATCAAAATGGTAAACTCATATCAAAGTCAACTACAAAGTCTTCACCTGCCCTTATCAATCAACCAACAACTATAATACCTGAAAATGCAGTTAAAATTGATCGTGCAACCATTAAAACTGTCGATACCGAACTTAAACAAATTACTATTTTACCTGTTGGAAAAGATGATAATATAGATAATTACATTGTATTAAATATCAGTGATCTCACTTCTTTTGCCAATGGTATTAGTCAATTTGAAAACATGCACGAAGGTATGATTGTAGAAGTCTATCATTCACCTTCTATGACTAGATCTCGTRTACCACAAGCAGCGGCCTATGCTATCAATCCTCAAACAGATAGTACCATTAATCAAGAAACTGCAGATTTTATAGTTGCTGAAATAATGCCCGCCAGAGAATCAGTAAAAATTACAGAAGTTCTCGAAAATAATAACAATATTAGTATTCGAATTGGTGAAACTCGTAATCAAGAAGAAATCTTTCACATTACACCAGATACTCTTATAACTAAAAATAATAAAACTGTTCCAGCAACAGAACTTAAAGCTGGTCAAATCGTTACTATTACTTATGGTCCTACTATGACTATGTCTCTTCCTCCACAAATGCAAGCTGTTACCATAGCTATCATCTCAAATTAAATTAATTTAATTATATTTTAAAAGCTGTTATATCAWTAWGAATAACAGCTTTTTTATTTGACAAAAATTCTCAAAGGAAGTATACTTATTTTAGTAAATACCCTGTTTTTTTTGTCTCATCTTTTATTTTTAACATACATAATAATCTTTAAGAAGCCGTGATAAAATTTACGACTGATATAGTCCTGACATTTATACAGACAAAAGGGTAAATTTATCTATATAGAAAGGAAAATTATATGTCAGTAAACGAAGTAAATTTAATTGAATTCAAGAGAGGAGATGTATATATTGCTGATCTTGGTCAAGATGTAGTAGGCAGTGAACAAGGTGGAATAAGACCTGTTGTAATTATCCAAAATGACATAGGCAATAAATTTAGTCCAAATATTATTTGTGTTCCTCTAAGTACAAAACCTAGACGTAAAAAACTTCCTACTCATATTTATATTGATAAAATTGATTATGAAGGTATTGATAAAGATAGTATTATATTAGCTGATCAAATGCGTACTATATCCAAACAAAGAATTATTTCTACAACTCCCCTGGCCTCGATTAAATCTGAGAAAATGTTTGAAATTGAAAAATGTATTTCTAATAATCTAGGAATCAAATCTATAATAATGTAAATAAAAGAGGTATAGGGAATAACCCATACCTCTCTACTTTTTTATAATTAGGCGACTATATCATCAATTACATCTTCCAAACCTATAACTGTTACAGTTCCTTGACATATTTTGTTACATAATTGATTAGCAAACATTTTATTTTCTGTAAAATACACTTGAGAGCAAATATATTTTTCATAATCTTCCGCAGCTATTTCTATACCATATGTTAAATTTTTTTCTAATAAATAATATGTGTGCTTCCTACCATCAATTATCTGTTCACCTATCATAACTTTTTCATACATTTCATAATCACCTTATCCTTAGTATTTTTCTATTTCTAAATTGATTATAGCACAAATATTAAAAAAATGACAGAAAAAAATATCGCATAAAATACATGTGTTGTCAAATAATCGACAAAAAATTTATTTGCTGTTAAATTTTATACCAAATCCAGGAATATCAATGCTGTCTTAACTAGTTTAATGTCATTAAATGCGATATTTTTTATCATTTATCCTATTCTAATTCCACTGAAATAAACGGCTTAATTTTATAAATTTTACTAAAATGTAAAAAGCCAGTAATCTTTACACCATTTTCTTGATAATATGTTACTATTTTTTCTCCATATTTATTACAATATGCCACAATATCATTTTTAGTATATGGTACGACTGCTGTAAATTTTTTCATTTCATCATATAAAATTTCTTCAATTTTCAATTGTAATTTATCCAAATTTAATCCTGTTTTAGCTGAAATAGTAAGATTTTCTAATTCTTCTATATAAACTTGTTCATTATCAACTTTATTATAAACTTTTAAAACTGGTATCCCTTCAATTTTCAAATTTTTAAGAGTCTCTTCTACAACCTGTATATGACTTTCATTATGCTCATTTGATGCATCTATTAAATGAATTATTATATCAGAATACCTTACTTCTTCCAAAGTTGAATAAAAAGCTTTTATAAGCTGATGCGGTAATTTTTTAATAAATCCTACTGTGTCTACAAAACGAACTTCTGTTCCCGACGGTAATATTGCTTTTCTAGTAGTAGTATCCAACGTTGCAAATAATTGTTTTTCAACATATATGTCACTTCCTGTAAGAACATTAAGCAGCGTTGATTTCCCTGCGTTTGTATAGCCTACTATTGAAACTACTCTAACTTCTTCTTTTACACGTTTTTTCCTAATGATTTCACGATGACGTTTTACTTCTGCCAATTCTTTTTCTAAGATATCCATTCTTTTTCTAATATTTCGCTTATCTAATTCTAATTTTTTCTCTCCTGGTCCTTTACTTCCTATACCTCCAGCCTGTCTAGACATTGAAATACCTGTTCCTGCCAATCTAGAATACTGATACTTAAGCTGTGCCATCTCAACTTGCAATTTTCCTTCACTAGATGTTGCCCTTTGTGCAAAAATATCTAAAATAACTAATGTTCTGTCCATAACTTTAGTATCTAATATTTCAGATAAATTTTTCATTTGGAGTGGAGATAATTCTGTATCACACACTACTCCAGTAGCTCCAACTTCTTCAATATATAGTTTCAATTCTTCAATTTTACCAGTACCAAGGTAGTGTTTTGCATTAATTTTATCTACTTTTTGAATCAATTCACCAATAACACTCGCACCTGCAGTTTCAACCAGTTCTCTCAACTCTTCTAATCCTTCTGCAATTGCTTTATCACTATCTTCTAATTTTTTTTGTGCTACAAATATAATCACTTGTTCCATTACAACACCTCCATAACTAYTTATAACATTTTAACAAAATCTTCTTCACTTATAATTGGTATTGATAGCTCGTGTGCTTTACTATTTTTTTTAGATGTTGAATTTATTTCGTTATTAATCAAATAACTAGTTTTGCTGCTAATAGATTCACTAACTTTTCCACCACATTGTTCAATTTTTTTCTGTAAAGCTTGCCTATTTTCAAAATAATTTAATTTACCTGTAATCGCAAATATTTTGCCATCTAAAGAACTCGATGAATTAGTTTCCTTTTGTTCAAATTTTATTTCCATCAATAATTTGTCTATTAATTGTTTATTTTCTTCATTATTAAAATATCGATAAATCTCTTTAGCTATCAAAGATCCAATTCCTTCAATATCGTGCAACTCTTCTTCAGATGCTGCACGAATTGCATCTAAATTATCCAYAAAATATTTACATATTAATTTTGCATTTTCTACTCCTACTTGAGGTATTCCTAAGGCTGTCACAAATCTATGCAAAGCTACTTTTCTAGATTTATCAATCGATTTAACTAGCTTTGTATAAGATTTTTCACCAAATCCTCTCATAGAAATAATTTCATCTTTATATTTCTCTATACTATAAATTTCACTTACATCATTAATAGGTAACTTTTCTAATATTGCTTCTGAAAGCCCTTTTATATCCATTGCATTCCTTGATACAAAATGTACTAATTGTTTAAGTTGTTTTTCTAGACAATTCGGATTACCGCAATATAAGGTTTTAGTTTCTTTCTCTTGTTTAATTATAGTATTTCCACCACATTTACTACACACATTTGGAATAGCAACCGGTCCCGTTTGAGATAAATTTTCCAAAATCTGTGGAATAATCATATTTGCCTTATAAACTATTATTCTGTCCCCTAATCCTAATTTTAATTCTTCTACCATAGAAATATTATGAATACTTGCATGTGTTACAGTTGTTCCTTCCAAATCAACAGCTGCAAAAACAGCTACTGGATTTATTTTTCCTGTTCTAGATGTGTTCCATTCTATTGCTTCAAGAATTGTTTCTTTTTGTATATCCTTCCATTTATATGCCATAGAATCCTTAGGGAACTTTGAGGTTACTCCTAATGATTTGCTATATGCTATATCATTAAAAGACAAAACCAATCCATCTGCTTGAAAGTCTTTATTCGTTATATTAGCTGTAAATTTTTCAACCACTGTTTTTAGAGTTTTATCAGTCACTACTTCTGCTTCCACGACAGCAAATCCTTGCTGTTTTAAAAATTTTAACATTTCTTTTTTTGTAACAAAATTTTTATCACATTTCATTACAGCAAAACAAATAAAATCTATGTTTCTTTTTGCTGTTACACTAGAATCGAGTTGCCTTACACTTCCACTACATAAATTTCGCGGATTCTTATATTTGTTATCTTCTACCATATTAATTCTTGCAAAATTAGAGTTTGTGATAATTGCTTCCCCTCTAATGGTCAATTTATCTTTATATTTTATTTTAAGAGGTAGATTCCTAAAAGTTTTTGCGTTTGCTGTTACATCTTCTCCAACTTGGCCATCGCCTCTTGTTACTGCCTCTATTAAATTGCCATTATCATACTTAATTACCACTGTCAACCCATCTAATTTATAAGAGAGTAATCCTTCTTCATTGCCTAAAAAGTTTTGCAATATATCAATTTTTTTTGTCTTATCAAGAGATAATATCGAAGTATCATGGCTCTTTGTTACCAATTCATTACTAACAGTGTGCCCAATTTTTTGAGTCACACTATTTCCATAAATTATACCCAGTTCTTTTTCTAGTTCTTCCAATTCTACAACTAATTTATCATACTCTAAGTTAGACATGATTTCTGTATCTTCTTGCTCATACGCAAAATTTGCCTTGTCTAATAGCGTTACTAATTCTTTCATCCTTGCTAACTTATTCATTTTACACCTTCTGTAATTTGGCAAATTTAGTATTAAGCTTTTTAAATTCTCCAGATTCAAATTTTATAGTTACAAAAATGTCCTCTTTCTTCTTCATTTTCTCGATCACCGTACCTTTACCAAACATACGATGCATTACTATATCTCCTGTCACAAAATCCTCTATTATGGTTGATTCCATTTTTTTATGTGGATTCCAGATTTTGAACTCAATATCCGATTTTTTCGTAGGTTCATAATTATTTTTTTTAGCATATTTTTTTGACGCAAACACTTTATTAATTCTTATTACCTCAGCTGGAAGTTCCGCTATAAATCTCGATGGCTCCACTGCTTTAATTTGTCCATATGTCATTCGTTCTTCAGCTTGTAAAATATATAATTTTTCTCTAGCTCTAGTTATTCCCACATAACAAAGACGTCGCTCTTCTTCCAACTTTGTTTTATCTTCATCAGATGCGCTCATATGGCTCGGAAATAACCCTTCTTCCAACCCTGGCATAAACACCACTGGAAACTCCAAACCTTTTGAACTATGCAGTGTCATTAACACTACAGCATTACTATTTTGGTCATAATTATCCACATCTGCTACCAATGTAATCTCTTCCAAAAAATTATTCAGATTTGCTTCTTCATTCGATTGTACATATGCGGCAGCCTTTGAAACAAATTCTCGAACATTCAAAATCCTATCTGCGGCATCTTCTGGCTCAGTTTCCTTTAAAAAATTATTATAATCTGTTTTTACTATAATAGCTTGCAATAATGCCAGAATATTTTCTTCTTGTGCCAATTCTTTTAATTCTTCTATTAAATTCGCAAAGACTGAAACTTTTTCAGTCGCAGTTTTTCCTAAAATTCCAAATTGTCTAATATTTTTTGCTACTTCATAAAAATTTACTTGATAATCATTTGCTGCTTGCTGAATTTTATCAATACTTGCCGCTCCAATTCCTCGCTTTGGAATATTTATAATTCTTCTAGCCGCAACATCATCTTGTACATTAACTATAATTTTTAAATATGAAACTAAATCTTTTATTTCTTTACGCTCATAAAATCTCACTCCACCCAACATTCTATATGGTATCGAACTTTGTATCATCTTTTCTTCTAAAACTCTTGATTGTGCATTTGTTCTATATAATATTGCAAAGTCTTTATAATCTCTTCTATATTCGCTTAAATCCTTAGATATTTGAGCTGCAATAACATCTGCTTCACGATATTCATTTTTTACAACATATAACTCAATTTGCTCACCTGTTTCATTATCTGTAAAAAGCACCTTAGGTTTTCTATTTTCATTATTTTTAACAACTGCATTTGCAGCTTCTAATATATTTTTTGTAGAACGATAGTTTTGTTCTAATTTTATTATTGTTGTATTCTCAAAATCTTTTTCAAATTCTAGAATATTACTTATATCTGCCCCTCTCCATCCATATATACTTTGATCATCATCACCCACTACACATAAGTTTTTATGTTTGTCAGCAAGCTGCCTTATTAATTCATACTGCACACAATTTGTATCCTGATATTCATCTACCAAAATATATTTAAATTTATTTTGATAAAAACTTAACACATCTGGATGATTATTAAATAAAATACACACATTTACTAATAAGTCATCAAAATCCATTACATTATTTTCGTATAACTTATCTTGATATGCGTCATAAATTTTAGCTATAATATGTTCTCGAAAATTTCCCTCGCTTTCTTTCAGTGCCTGTCTTGGTAAAATAAATTGATTTTTCTTACTACTTATGTGTGAAAAAACTGCTCCTACCTGAAACTCTTTTTCATTTATATTCATTTCTTTCATTACATCTTTTATAGTAATTTTTTGTTCTGCACTATCATAGATCGTAAAATATTTGGTATAGCCTATACTTTCACCAAATCTTCTCAATATTCGTACACACATGGAATGAAATGTGCTAATCCACATATTTTTAAGCACATCTTCTCCCACATCATTAGTCATTCTTTCTCTCATCTCCGCAGCTGCCTTATTGGTAAATGTTATTGCCAATATTTCCCAAGGTTGCACCTGATGGTTTTCAATCAAATTTGCTATTCTTTGAGTTAGCACTCTAGTTTTTCCGGATCCTGCTCCAGCCAGTATTAAAAGCGGGCCGTTCACATGCTGAACAGCCTTTTTTTGCCTATCATTTAAATTCATTTGTTCTCCTTAAATATTTGTAAAATATATTTTATAATAGTGACTCATAACCTTTCGCCCCATCCACGATAGTGCGATTTACTCGACTTATCGTGGTAGTGGAAGCATTTGTAACTTGTTGTATTTCTACATATGTCTTATTTTGTAATAACAATCTTGCAACTTCCAATCTTTGAGCAAATGCATTTAGTTCATTAGGGGTGCATAAATCTTTAAAAAATAAATCACATTCCTCTATAGTTTTAAGTTTCAATATTGCRTTATACAAGTCTTTAATTAGCTTTTTTTCCTTATTCATTTTTACCTCATAATTATTTCTTTAGTTCTAAAAATTCTAGCACCTTATCCGGATATAAATTTAATATTAATTCTTTTGGAAATTGAATTTCCTCTAAAAAAGAAACCGTCTTYTCAAAATTACCCACCTCATAACAAATGTGTGCATCAGTATTTGCTATAATAGGCATATCGAAATCATTACAATAGTGTAGCAGCTCTATCAAACTTTCTCTAACTCCCACTCTTAAACAAGATGCATCTAGTGACGCATTATTCACTTCTAACAATGTATTGGTCATTTTTGACATTCTAGCAAGCTCGTATAAATCTTGTGGATATCGCTGATCTCCAGGATGTCCAATKATATTAAYYAGAGGATTTTGCATGGCTTCTAAAACTGCATATGTCACACTTTTTATATCTGCAAAATTTATACATGGCGGATGTAAGCTTGCTATAGAATAATCTAAGCTTTTTATTATACTATCTGCTAAATCAACCGTACCATTATAATCAATAATGTTTAATTCTACACCACGCAAAACTTTCATCCCATATACTTCTTGCGGAATGACTTTTGCATTTGTAAAATGATATAGATGAGCACCACCTGGCATTGTTGGTGCATGATCTGAGATTCCTAATAGTTCTATTCCATTTTCTTTTGCGAATTTAGCATTTTCATCGAATGTACTGTACGCATGTCCACTTGAAAGCGTATGAGTGTGTAAATCAACTAAAAATTTCATATTAAGCTCCCTTTATAATAATTTAAATTCTTTAGTATATTATCAAAAATATATCATAAAATCAAGTACACACACGTATTATCCATTTAATTTATTGGGGCATTAAGTTGATTTCTTTGAAAGAGTATTCCCCAAAATATGTCATTTATTACATCTGTTTAGTAATTATCTAAAAAAGATTTAACGTTTCCGTTCGTTCTAGTTCCAAGCACTGTATCTAGATTTATATTATGCATACTTTGAAAAATATTTCTATCAATATGAGGATTAATTTTTCTGAAATTTTGAATCAATTTTTTCATTTCTTGTCTCTTCGAATCCACATTATCATTAGCAATTTTCTCAGTCATAAGGCACGCACATTGCAAAAACATCAGTTTATTATAATCCTTAAATGCCAATATATCTTTTTCCTTAACCATATATAGTGGACGTATCAATTCCATTGGCTTAAAATTTAAACTTTTCAATTTTGGCATCATCGTTTTTATTTCGCCACTATATAACATATTCATCAAAGTTGTTTCTATAACATCGTCAAAATGATGCCCTAGTGCAATCTTATTACACCCAAGCTGCTGCGCCTCTTTATACAGATATCCTCGTCTCATTCTTGCACACAAATAACAAGGATTTCCACCTACATCTGCAACTACAGTGAATATCGGACTTTCAAACATCTGAATAGGAATGCCCATCAATTTTGCATTTTCTATTATAAGTTCTCTATTTTGATTTGAATATCCTGGATCCATTACCAAAAATACTAATTCAAAATTGTTACGACCATGACGGAGAAGCTCTTGCATACATTTTGCTAACACGAATGAATCTTTCCCCCCTGAAATACACACAGCAATTTTATCTCCATCTTTTATAAGTTGATACTCATTAATTGCTTTCACAAATTTAGACCAAATTGTTTTTTTATATGTTGTAATCAGACTTCTTTCTATCTGTTGCATTTTTGTAAGTTCTTTTTTCATTTGTAAAATCCTCTTCTTTTTTATATTTTAAACAGTTTATCAAACAGCAATAAATTTTTCAAGCAATTTTGTATATTATCTTTTCAATTTGTCCATACTCTCTTATGTAACTTGACTTATAGATGAGGAATTAATTATGGATTTATTTGATTATATAGGAACAAAAAATATTGATTCACCACTTGCTTTAAAATTGCGACCTGTTGCTCTTGCCCAGATCGTTGGCCAAGAACATATTTTAGCAAAAGGAAAACTACTACATCGTGCCATTACCGCCGATAAATTACAATCTATGATTTTTTATGGTCCCCCAGGATCTGGAAAAACTACTATTGCTAAAGTTATTGCTAAAACTACTACATCGCACTTTGAAACATTAAATGCTACTACTAGCGGAAAAGCCGATATTCTCAGATTAGTTCAAAACGCAAAAGATTCATTAGCAACTTCTAGTAAACATACTATTATATTTATAGACGAAATACATCGATTTAATAAAGCTCAACAAGATGCATTGCTTCCTTACGCAGAAGACGGCACCATCATTTTAATAGGGGCAACGACTGAAAATCCTTATTTTGAAGTCAATCGTGCTCTGCTATCTCGTTCATTAATTTTTGAGTTACATTCTCTTACCAATGAAAATATTATAACAATTTTACAGCGYGCTATTACAGATACAGACAAAGGACTGGGAGTATATAATGCCATACTTACTGACCAAGCCGCAGAATTCATTGCGACACATGCAGCTGGTGATGCTCGCGCAGCTTTAAATGCTCTTGAATTAGCGACACTTACTACAGAACGCAGTGCGGATGGAAAAATTAATATAACCGCCCAAGTTGCCAGTGAATGCATGCAAAAAAAATTTTTAAACTATGACAAAAAAGGTGACAACCATTATGATGTAATTTCTGCGTTTATTAAAAGTATGCGTGGCTCTGATGCAAATGCGACACTTCATTATTTAGCCAGAATGTTAGAATCCGGCGAAGACATAAAGTTCATTGCTAGAAGAATCATGATTTGTGCAAGCGAAGACGTTGGCAATGCCGATCCTATGGCTCTAATTTTAGCAACAAACGCAATGCTCGCTGCAGAACGAGTAGGTATGCCCGAAAGTAAAATAATTTTAGCTCAGGCTGCAACCTATATAGCGACTTCAAAAAAAAGCAATGCCTCCTATGCGGGAATTAATGCCGCCATCGCTGATGTCCAAACCATTGATATCGGACAAGTTCCTAACCATCTAAAGGACACACATTATAAAGGATCAGAAGCTCTCAGCAGAGGTATTGATTATAAATACCCTCATTCATATGAAGGAAATTACGTAGAACAACAATACTTACCTGACGCTATCGCTACAAAAAAATATTACAATGATCCCAAATAAATAAGCCTTCTGTATGTTTTTCAAATTATTTTATCAGATTCATTCATTTGTTTATTTTTATACTTGTTTAAAACGATAAATTAATATAAAATATTTTTACGCATTTAAATATTAGGAGGTATAAAATTATGAATGAAACTGCAGAGACTTTAAAACAAATTTATCTAACATATGGAGAAACAATTTATGTAAATAAACCACAATTCAAACATTTGATACAAGATAAACTAAATAATTCAGATGTAAAAATGTTACTATGGGCAATAGAACTGGGGGTCGCGGCCGCAGTAGGGCTTCAGGTTAAATCTGCTGATGACAAAGATTCTATTGCTCAAATACAAAAACATCTTGTAAATGAATTTATGTGGCAACCAGATCTAGCACAAAAAGCTATTGAATGTTTTGTATATGCAAAATTTTCTCTTACAAAAGATGAAGAACCCATAGTTAATATATTGAATTATAATACACGACAATTTTATATTGTAAATAAAGTATTAATTAAATATATTGGCGATGATGCAAAAGTCAAAGTTCCAGAAGGAGTCACTTTTATTGCCGAAAAAGCTTTTTATAAGTGTACCAATGTAACAGAAATAATACTTCCCGATAGTATCGTTAGTATTGGTAAATTTGCCTTCGATTTTTGTAGCAGTTTACACAAAATCGAGCTTTCTCCAAACATCACTCACATTGGCACAGGCGCTTTTAGTAGATGCAGTAGCCTAAAGCACATCGATCTTCCAGAACAGATTGTCGTTCTAGCCTCTGGAATGTTTTGGGGATGCAGTAGTCTCGAAAATGTTATTCTTCCCAAAGGAATATTCCGTATTAGTGATTTTATGTTTTATAATTGTAATAATTTGGTAAATGTAGAAATTCCACCTAATGCTCATGAAATAGGTAAAGAGGCCTTTTCTGGTTGCCACAAACTTGTTTTTATTGAATTACCTAAAGGTATGCTTACAATTGACGAAAAAGCTTTTAATGATTGTCTCACCCTAGAGAAGTTCATACTTCCTGAAGCCATTTCCAGCGTTGGCAATAACGTATTTGCTGGATGTTATAACCTCAAAACCATAATAATTCATCATTCACTAAAATCAATAGCAGGTACTGATATTCTCAATAACAAAATTCAGGTACTTACACCAGATAACAAACTTTGGAATTTATTAGTTTCTTAAATAGTATAGTAGTGCTGTCATAAATCATATTTATATAACACAAGGAGGTGTTAGAGATGTGTAAAACTATGATAAAAAAGACTACATATGATGAAAGTATTCAAATAGAAAATATTCGCAAAGAACTATTCTCTCCCACATCTATTGATCAATATTTTATTCAACTACAAAAAAAAGCTTCTGCTAAAAAACTTATGCAAAAAGTTGACTAAAATAAAAAAGACGCTCTTATGGCGTCTCTTTTCGATCATTATTTATTTTCTGTCATATGCAGCCTGTTTTATTGCCGCAAGTTCATATATACCATATTTTTCAATATCTGCTAAGTATTCCTCCCAATCTTCATCCACATTTTTATTGCCTATAATAAAATCAATCATTGCTTGCTCTAGATATGAATCTAACAGTGCTGTAATATCCACAATACGTCTTGATTCTTCTGTTGTTTGAGACAAATTTAGCAAAATTTTTTCAGGGTCTTGCCCATAGGGAATATAGTCTTCTATCGATGAAATATATAAAATTCTCTCAATATCTTCATCCGGGTTTTCAAGTGCCGCAAACCATAAGTCATAATCAGGCGGTTGGTAGTCCGATCCCATTCTATTCCAACTTATATCTTGAATTGCATCTTGATCGTTTCGTATATACTTTGCAGGTTCTCCAATATAGTTTACCGCACCTTTTGGCGCATCGTCGTAGCCGCCCGCACCTTTCATTCCCAATATCATTTTCAGTGCGCCTTGCTCAGTAAACATATAATCGAATACACGCATTACCACTTCTGGGTTCTCACAAGCATTTGTTATCGTCATCGTAGATCCACCAAAATCAGGTACTATATGTGCCGACTTCACCCCTGCTGGCCCCGTAAGAGGAGCTATCGGTATATATTGCGTCCATCGATCCACATTAACAGTACTACAAAACACCGATGTAGATCCCGCAGGAATTGCCCCCGCTATAGCAATCTCTGGATTAGACCCCAATTTTAACAATGCCACAATTCAGACGGAGCCAACCACATATCCAAGATTACATCGGTATAGTCTCCACCTGTCATCATTATGTTAAATTTTTGTCTTTTATCTATCGAAGTGGGCTCAGTATATTCTAATGTTACGCCTGTGAGTTCTTCCAGCCGTTTCGAAAATTGATTAATTTCTGGATCATATGTAGTTACGCTTGTTCGCAATGGAGCAAAAACTGAAAATGAATCTGTCTCACCTTCTTTCACCACAGGATATGTTCCAACAGGCGTATATATATCACCTCTCTCTCTTACAATCTCTGTTTGTGTTCCTCCACAAGCTGTAAGCAATCCAATTAATATTGGTGCTACAATAATTTTTTTTAACATCGTCATTTCCCCTTCCAAATTTTAATATATTTTCAATATAACATATTAAATATACATATACAATATGTTATTTTTATAACAAATTAATACATCTAAAACAACTTTATGTTACAAAGAACGATTTATTTATCAACATCACTACATTATGTTATTTTTAACTTTTTACTAAAATTGTTCTTATTTATAAAAATAATTCAAATATCTCTTTACAAATTATACCTCATAAATTATAATTACAATAAATTCATTTGTAAATTTTTACATTTGAAACGATCCTCTATTTATTTTCAGCAGCTATGGCAAAATACTATTAAAATCAACTATAATATTAAAAATTTTAATACTAATTACTAAACAGCAGAAATTCTTACAATCATTTCTATCATACATATTTCTATCTTCACTTCTGCTACCCCCACAGCTGTTACACAACAATCTTATTAAATTATTAAGGAGGCTTTATCTATGAAAAAATTTATCGCAAGTCTTATTGCCGTTAACGCATTACTCGGTGCTTCAATCCCAACTTTCGCCGCCGCTCCCGCTGTTGCCACGACGCCTCTGGGTGCTCCTCATACTTTAATCGGTGTGCGCCCTTCAAAAACTCAAGGTGGTTTGCCATTCGTATCTCTCAATAATCCTCTGTATAAAAAAGACCTAGATGGAATATTGATGGCTGCCAAAGGAACTCTTCCTGGCGGCATCTCGATGTATGTCGATGCTGATGGAAAAACCGTTCCTGCAGATACAATGGACTTAAAAGGTATTCCTGCTGGCACGCTGGTAACAATGAAAGTACAATTTTCAGATGGCTTCTACATCAAAGATGGCGTTGGTGCTACTAACATAAACATTGCTATTGGGAACAATCCGGCTTCCAATAAAAATGTTAATATTACCCAAAACGTAGGCACTATCACTTTTACTGATGCAGCTCCTCTTGGCGCAAACCAAGTTATAAAATTTCAGTTTATAATGCCTGATAGCGATCTCGATTTATTAAATGATTTTTCCTATAAATTTAGCGTTGGAGACATTGTTATGCCAAAAGGTTCCGCTACTGGATTCACTACCGCATTCCCTATAATCAACATTACTCCTGGAAAAACTGACACTTCTGCCTCTTCTTTCCTAATTAAAAGCACTGTATATGCTCCAGCTTTGAAAGGCAAACTTGTAAATGCTAACGGCGATCTTCCTTCATCTATGACTGTTCAACTGCAAGCAAATGGCAAAAACATCACGCCGGCATCAACCATAAAGGCTGGCGATAAAATCACTCTAAAAATATCAATGTTCACATCTTATGCTATCAAAGGCGGCGTTGGAACTCCTAAACTTGAGATCACCCTAACCAGTCCAAAAGGGCTCTCCATCACTCCATCTACCAACGCATATACTTTCAACGGTGCTCAGCCAGTCGGCGCTTCTGGCAAATTTGTGGCATTTGACTTCATTATGCCGGAGGGCACTATCGATCCGCTAACTGACTTTGTGTTTAGCTTTGCAGTAAAATAATCAGCATCTAAACACCAAGGCGATTCCAATGGAGCGCATCGATTACAAAAATCAAGTATCCTGCCCTGGCGCAGCGGTGGCATTTCATCCTCATGATCACAACACTGTTTATGCCGTAGTTGACCGACTTAATCATCGCGGGCAATTTGTACGATCTACCACTGGCGGCACTGATTGGGAATGCTTATGCCAACTCTTTGATGTGCCTATGTCTGATGCGATAAAAGCGTATACACTAATCATCGATAAAAATAATCCTACCACTATGTATTTTGCGCTCCCTAGTAAAGCAATCAACGCTGTTGCTTTTTCAAACGACCACCATACAATTTATTCTGCTGCAATGGGGGCAGATGGGGGGCTATATAAATCCACCGATGAAGCAAGAAACTGGATTAAAATGCCACTTCCACCAGGAGTAAATTCTATCAACGATGTTTCGGTCACGCCAAAAGGTCGCCTAATTATTTCCACCGGTTTTGCTTCTGCAACAGCTTCTGAGTGCGCAGGCGGAATGTATTATAGCGCTGACGAAGGAGTCAGCTGGACACTAGCATTTATGTGGGCTTCTTCATATGCATCAGGCTTTTATAAACTGATTCTTCCGGATGGATTTTCATCTGCTAATAAGATAATGACTACCGAAGACTATGATATTAAAGGGCTTCCCATCGAAGCTTTGCTCAAATAATATTTTGTAGTAACTTCTACTACAGCGGCAAACTATTTCAAAATTTCTAGTACACCATTAAGTTATAATATTGTCAAGCATTTAAAATATATGATATAATTTGACTGTGTACTAGTTCAAAATAAATTCGAAAAGGAGCTTTTTATGAAATTATCACAAAAACTTACTGCTTGCATTCTTGCAGCCGCGACATCAGCAACAATCTCAATTCCCGCCTTTGCTACGGAAAAAACTTCTATCACTACTGGCTCTGTCACTTCTGGTACATTGCAATTTGAACAAGACTTGGTTACCAGACGCATCAACTCCACAGAAGATATCGAATGGATTCAGATCGCGGCAGGGTCACAAGGTGGTGCCGACTCATCATTCTTCCATCCCACTGATCCAAATTATGTCTACATATCGCAAAACATGGATACTTCTTATATGTCACGAGATGGCATGACAAGCGTTGATACGTGGGAAACCATTTCTGATGAAGATGCCAATGGTGGACTGACCGCATTATCACAAACTTATCAGATGAAATTTTCGCTTCAAGATGAGAATTATGGTCTTGCTGCAAATGAAAATGGGTTATTTGTTACATATGATAAAGGAAAGAACTGGCGTCCATTTGCAGAAGATAAGTTTCCTCATATATACAGCCAAAAAGTTTCTCTTTCTGCACTCACTATTGACCCAACTAACCATGACATTATCTATGCCGGATCAGGTGGATTTTGGAAAAATAAAGATCCTCGCACTAGCAAACAACGCTATAAAACCGGTGCGAGCAATGGCGCGGTTCAAGGCATAATTTATAAATCTACTGATGGCGGAGTTACTTGGACCAATACTTTTGAGGGGCTCCCACGACAAGCAGAAATCGGACAAATCTTCATTCACCCTAAGCAACGCGATACCTTATATGTTGCGACCTCTCACGGAAATTTCATCAGCCATAACGGTGGAGCATCTTATGAACCCATCAACGATGGACTTGCAGATCCTATTACTGGCGACACGCATATACGAGATTTGGCCTTTCACTATGACGAAGCGACAGATCAAGTAACTTTGGTTACTGCCACTCTTACAATTTGGGATTTGGATGATGAGGGCAACGTGTCTCACACTAGTGGCGGCGTTTTTAAAAGTGTGGACGAAGGAAAAACATGGGAATCTTTAAACGACGGGATGATGGTTGACTATACCAACTTTAAAGATGCTAATGGAAAGGGTTCTCAACAAGGGTTTCAAACCGGAATAGGCAACTGGTTTGGCAAAAGCAACTTACCAAACATCAAAGTTCCTGACGCAATACTCCCAAGCTTTCGAGAAGTCGAAATTAACCCTGTAAATCCTAATATTTTATATGCAGTAAACTGTGGCCGCAAGGAAAATAGCATCGAGCCCGAAGGAATTTGGATTTCGGAAGACGGTGGTAAAAATTGGTTTATTTCTACCAGAATTGGGTCTGGTTACCAAGAAGATGCAGAGTATTGGTCGTCACAATATGCACCAGATGATGTTGACCTCACTACTCGAAATGTTGATGTTGGTGGTGAGGAAGACTGGTCTTGGATGTTTGATGGGCAATATCCTATGCTTGCGTATCAATATTTGGCAATCAGTCCCGATGGCAAAACACTCATTACTCACGTATTTAAATCTAGAATCGTCTCTAAAGATGGAGGCAGAACCTGGGCACAGGTAGATTCTGTGGAAGTTGACCACGACATCTGGATCGGTCGAGGCAATAGCAATGTTCCTGGAAAATATGTACTTACGCAACCTGTCACCAATGATGTGTATTTTGTATCTGGCGAAACAGGACTTTGGAAGCTTAATGACACTGTAGATTATTCTCACATCGATACAAAAGCAGTGCCAATGGAACGAATCGACTTCGAAAATCAAGTATCCTGTCCTGGCGCAGCGGTGGCATTTCATCCTCATGACCCCAATACAGTATACGCATTGGTAGATAGACTAGGACACCGCGGCGAATTTGTCAAATCCACAAACGGTGGCAAAGACTGGGAAAGCCTCTCCAAAGTTTTCGATGTACCTATGTCAGACTCTATCAAAGCCTATACTTTAATCATTGACAAAAACGACCCTAATACCATGTACTTTGCCGTGCCTGTAAAAACTATAAACGACGTTGCGTCAAAACTTACTCTCAAAGCCGAGCAACGCGGTGTATATAAAACTACGGACGGTGGCGTCACCTGGGCTGTTGCAAACAATGGTATCGACGCTACACCTGCAAACATTAACGCTGTTGCTTTCTCTACGGATCATGAAACTCTTTATGCAGCATCGATGGGTGCAGATGGTGGATTATATAAATCTATAGATGAGGCAGAAAATTGGACCAAAATGCCACTTCCAGCAGGAGTAAACTCTGTCAACGACATCACCGTTGCGCCTAGTGGCAGAATCGTAATTTCTACTGGCTTTGCAGCAGGAACTCCAGCAACTTGCAAAGGTGGGATGTGGTATAGCGATGACAACGGCTCAACTTGGACTCACGGATTTTCTGGTGCATACATCATTGATACTACCGTAGATCCTAAAGACGAAAATAGAATGGTTGTAACAATGGGCGGCTCCACTGCTATCAATGGCCTAAACCAAGGATTATTTATGACAACCGACGGAGGAGCAAGCTGGGTTAAAATCAATAACGGAATAGGCAATTCAAATAAAACTACAGAAGTAATGTTTGACCCTATTGACCCCAACGTGATGTGGGCATCGTCCTATGCATCTGGATTTTATAAAATGGTTCTTCCAGACGCATTTTCATCTGCAGACCAAGTGATGACCACCGAAGATTTTAGCCTCCCGGTTGCTCTTCCTGTACCCAACACTATGAGAGAAATTCCGGTTACCAATCCTACTGCAAAGCTTGATGATACGCATTCTTTGGTAAATTTGGCAAATAATGGCACGCCGATTATTCTGATAGATGGATTAGGAGATATAATTAAGAGTAGTTCTGCAGCTGCCCCAGTACTCGAATTTACCACCATCGACAATATTGAAGAGGGAAGCATCGTAAGCTTAAACTTGAAATTTCAAGAAGGATATTTTCTAAAAAATAGTCTAGAAGAAACTAATGTAACTGTTCATCTCACAAATAACCCCAACTCATTTAAAAATATCGATATTGTCGTTCCATCTGATTCTTTAACTTTTATGGCCGATAAACCATTAGAAGCAACCACAACATTAACACTAAAATTTGCAATGCCAAATGCTGATGTTGATATTGTCAACGATTTACAATTTCACTTTGATTTTGAAAATAAGTAATATTCCCCTGGAACTGCCCCCTTGCAGTTCCTCTTTTTTATCTCAAAATACCTAAAGATTGCAGCATCAATTCTACAAGAGCTCTTCATTCATCATAAGCATGAAGCACCATCAACCACAAATATGCTATTGGTGCAAAAAATACCCATTCTACAATCCAAAACAGTATTCTTCGACTTAGCGACATTTGATAATAATGCTCGACTAATTTATACATCTTGTAACCTCTTTTCAATTTTATAATATAGTATTGTCAAACACTTACATTATTAAACAAATTTTTTTTGAATATATACACGCAAAGTAAAAAACATGCTCCTATTGACAAAAATTCTGATTTATTTTAATATTATTTATAAAGGGGGAATTAATATGCATTTTATTGAAATTGCAATTATCGTTGCCATTGTTGTACTAATCTTAAGTATGTGGAAAAAAGCTCCTATTGATAAAGCATTTGTAATTACAGGTGTTAAACAGAGAGTTATTAGTGGCAAAGGAACCATAGTTATCCCAATATTAGAACAAATTGACCGCATCTCGCTAGAAGATATGAACCTTGATGTAAATACAACCGATTCACTAGATATTACAGGGGTTCCGTTATCAACAGATGGTGTTGCTATTATTAAGATTAAAAATGATAAGCAAAGTATACTTACAGCAGTGGAACAATTTAATACTGGTAAGCTTCAGAGTACTATTGACAACATCAAGTCTACTACCAAGGATGTTCTAGAAGGTAAGTTGCGAGAAATTGTTTCTAAGATGACTTTAGAAGATATATACCAAGATAGAGAAAAATTTACATCCGAAGTCGAATCTGTTGCAAGCTCTGAGCTAACTAAAATGGGGCTTCAACTCATTACATTCACGCTCCGAGATATTACAGATAAAAATGGCTATTTGCAAGCATTAGGTGCCAAGCGTATAGCAGACGTACATAAAAATGCTGAAATTGCAAAGGCAGAGGCCCAAAGAGAAGAGCTAGAAAAGACTGCAGAAAGCAACCGCTTAGGTAAGCAGGCCCAATTAATGGCAGAAACTCAAGTTGCCGAAGCCGAAAAAGAAAAGGAAATTAAGTTGCAGCTGTATAAAGAGGAGCAGTTTAAAGCCAAAGCAAAAACCGATAAAGCCTACGATATCGAAACAAATATTGTTCAAAAACAAGTAATAGAAACTGAACAATCTGCTAAATTGCTAGAAGCTATCAAGCAAACAGAAGTTACAAAACAAAATGCGCTTCGCAAAGAGCAAGAACTCGATGTAAATATCAAAAAGCAAGCCGATGCCGAAAAATATAAAGCCGAAAAAGAAGCCGAAGCTCAAAGATATATCGAAGAGCAAAAAGCATATGCTGAGCAGAAAAAGATTGAACTCGAAGCTGCTGGTAGGGCCACCGCTCTCGAACTAGAAGCCAAAGCTCAGGCATTAAAAATCGAGGAAATTGGTAAAGCCGAAGCCGCTGCGATCAAAGCAAAAGGCCAAGCCGAAGCCGAAGCACTCAAAGCCGAAGTTGAAGCACTTCGCGAAAAAGCTGATGTTTATAAAGAATACGGCAACGCTATCATCGTAGAAATCATTGCTAACAACCTTCCGGAGATTGCTGCCAACATTGCGAAACCTCTTGCTCAAACCGAGAAAATGGTTATAATAGACAATGGCGGTGACAACTCCACCGGCGCTTCTGCCAAGTTTACCAAAGGTCTTACAAACATCATCGCACAAGTACCAGAAGTCGTTGAAAGCTTAACTGGTATTGATCTTGCTGAAATAGTTAAAGAATATACTACACGTTAAATATAAAAAGGTGCTACAAAATTAATTGCGGCACCTTTTTTTTATCGTTTTTTAATATATTCATCCATAGCTGCAGCTGCATTTTTACCTGCACCCATAGCTAAAATCACTGTCGCTGCTCCTGTTACAACATCCCCACCAGCAAAAACTCCCGGCTTCTCAGTTATTCCCGCATCATCAGCTACAACGCAACCCCATCGGTTAGTCGTTAAATCTGGTGTTGAGCTTGGAATGATTGGATTTGGAGATGTTCCAATAGATACAATTACGCAATCAACATCCAATATAAATTCTGCGTTTGGAACTTTCACTGGAGAACGCCTTCCGCTTTCATCTGGCTCGCCAAGCTCCATCGTATCACATTTGATAGCCTTAACCCAGAAATTTTCATCGCCAATAATTTCATTAGGATTAGATAATATTTTAAATATAATTCCTTCTTCTTTAGCATGATGAACTTCTTCTGCTCTAGCTGGCAATTCATTTTCAGATCTACGATATACGATATAAACATTTTCTGCACCCATTCTCTTGGCTGAGCGAGCTGCATCCATCGCGACATTACCTCCGCCAAAGACAGCTACATTCTTTGCATGATAAATAGGAGTTGCTGCACCATCTTCATACGCTTTCATCAAGTTGATACGAGTTAAATATTCATTTGCAGAATAAACTCCATTTAAATTTTCGCCAGGCAAATTCATAAATTTAGGAAGTCCTGCACCAGAACCTACAAACACCGCTTCATATCCATCTGCTAATAAGTCATCAATGGTTTCCGATTTTCCTACAACAAAGTTTGTAACAATTTTCACACCTAATTCTTTTAGGCTATTGATTTCCTTTTGAACTAATGCTTTCGGAAGTCTAAATTCCGGAATTCCATACATCAAAACTCCACCTGCAACATGGAAAGCTTCAAATATTGTAACATCATAACCCATTAAAGCAAGGTCTCCCGCACAGGTTAATCCTGCTGGTCCTGCTCCAACAACCGCTACTTTATGTCCATTTGCTGCCGGTTTTTGAGACTTTTCGGCAAAATTTTCCATCGCCCAATCCGCTGCAAATCTCTCCAATCTACCAATTCCCACAGGCTCATTTTTAATTCCACGTACACAATACTTTTCACATTGAGATTCTTGAGGGCACACACGTCCGCACACAGCTGGCAAAGAAGAGGTTTCTTTTATAATATCATTTGCTTTTTTAAATTCTCCAGCCTTAATAGCAGAAATAAATTCTGGAATTTGTACATTAACAGGACATCCCTTCATACACGGCTTATGTTTGCAATTTAAACATCTATCAGCTTCTTCTAAAGCGTCCTTATCTGTATATCCCAAAGTAACTTCTGCAAAGTTTTTGTTTCTAATGTCTGGCGCTTGTTCAGGCATTGGCACTTTTACTTTTGACATATTAGGCATTTTTAAATCCCTCCAAACTACATTGACTTCTTTCATGGTCGTGATACATTCTAGACTTTCTAATAGTTTCATCAAAATCCACTAAGTGACCATCAAAATCTGGCCCATCAACACAAGCAAATTTAGTTTTATTATCAACAGTCAGTCTGCAGCAACCACACATTCCAGTGCCATCTACCATAGTTGAATTCATACTTACAATGGTTTTAATTCCATATGGCTTTGTTGCTAAGGATACAAATTTCATCATAACAAGCGGTCCAATAGCAATCACTAAATCATACTGTGCACCACTTTCTATTTCTTCTTTTAATACATCCGTCACAAGCCCTTTTTTGCCATTAGAACCATCATCTGTTATAATAGTAAGTTTTTTTGAACATGCGCCCATTTCTTTTTCTAAAATAACAAGATCCTTATTTCTAAAACCAGCAATAACATCAACAATTGCTCCTGCTTCATAGAAAGCCTTTGCTTGAGGATAGGCAATTGCACAGCCCAAACCTCCGCCAATTACGCAAACTCTCTTGCCTTTATACTCCTCCACTTCAGAKGCTATTCCAAGAGGTCCAACAAAGTCCTGAATATATTCTCCTTCTTCTTTTTTACCAAGTTTTATAGTAGTATATCCAACTTCTTGAAAAATAATAGAAACTGTACCAGCCCCTCTATCATAGTCAGCAACAGTCAGTGGTATTCTTT
This sequence comes from Candidatus Epulonipiscium viviparus, assembly GCF_000171335.1. GTDB lineage: Bacteria > Bacillota > Clostridia > Lachnospirales > Cellulosilyticaceae > Epulonipiscioides > Epulonipiscioides viviparus. The sequence goes on along the minus strand of NZ_ABEQ01000022.3, from coordinate 1,689 downwards.
CACCATCTTCATCAACTCTCAAAATAATAAATTGACCTGCTAATGCTTTCTTCGCAACATTGGGTGCGTCAATTTTCATACGTACAACTTGCTCACTTAATCTCTGTTTTTCAAGTATTTTATACATTAAAAAATCGCCTCCTAGCTCCTAAATTATAAGAACTATTCAGCGATAAGTCAACGCCTTATTTAATTTTTCACAAACCCTTTTTTACATAAACGGTGCAAATATCATTAAGATCGCATTTATCGCACGTCCTCCAAGCCCTAATTCCACATCTTCTAATTCCACTCTCTTACTTACGGCAATAGTCTGCTTTTTATCATCTTCGAGCGCCGTAATTGCTGGATTATTATACATATATACGCCACACTCAAAATTTAAATATAAACTTCTATAATCCAAATTAATTGTACCTATCATTCCTATAGTTCCATCTGCAACAATAGATTTGGCATGCAAAAATCCTTCAGTATATTCATAAACTTTTGCGCCTGCTCTTAATAATGATATATAATTTGTACGAGTTATTCTAAAGACTGCCTTTTTATCGGGTATTCCCGGAGTTAAAATATTTACATCTACTCCACGTCTAATTGCCAAAATAAGCGCATTTTTAGTAATATCATCTAAAATTAAATATGGTGTCATTATATAAATATTTTCTTTCGCCTGGTTAATTATGTCCACATAAACATTTTGCCCCACTGTTACATCATCAAGTGGATTATCTCCAAATGGCTGCACAAACCCTGCATTTTCATAATATGCAGTTTCTACCTTATACTCTGATGGTACCAAATGAATATCAGAAGCCACATTCCACATTTCAATAAATAAGCAAGTTAACCCCCATACTGCAGGTCCTTCAAGTCTAATTCCAGTGTCTTTCCAATGACCAAATCTAACTACTTCATTAATGTATTCATCAGCTAAATTTATTCCTCCTGTAAATCCTATCTTTCCATCTATAACCAAAATTTTTCTATGGTCACGATGATTCGCGACTAATCCTACGATAGGTTTAATTCTGTTAAATACTCCACACTTAATATTAGGATGTACATTCTCTAGCTCTTCTCTATATTGCCACGGTAATGTCGTAATACATCCCATATCATCATACATAATATAAACTTTTACGCCTGYCTCTGCTCTTTGTTTTAATCTACTAAGTATTTCCCCCCACATATATCCTTCAGATACAATAAAGTATTCCAAGAAAATAAATTTTTCTGCCTTCATTAACTCTTCCAACATATCATGAAAATAATGTTCTCCAAGTGAAAAATATTTTACATCTGTTCCACGAAAAGCCGGATAATGTGTTGCTGCCTTTAAGTATGTTGTTGTAGARTAAGCACGCGGATTTTCTGTATAGAGACTGCTATTTGTTTCATCATCTTCTTTCAAATATCTCTTTATTTCTTCAACTGACGCATTTACCTTTTCGTTTAATTTTTTTGAAGATGATTTTTCGCCCCATAACAAATAAAGTAAAATTCCTAATAATGGTAATAAATGGATTATAACAATCCAACTGACCTTATATGCTCCTGGTTCATCATTTCCTATCAAATATATAATAAATATTAACGATAATACATATAACGCTGACCCCACTAAAACAGATACTTCCAAGAATCTAAAGAATAATACCAAGAATATTATCACTTGTATTATTGCAA
>NZ_ABEQ01000023.3 GCF_000171335.1 Candidatus Epulonipiscium viviparus | reverse complement strand
ACTCATTAAAAAGTATAGCAGCTACATTGTATTATTTAATTAATAGAGAGTTGCCATCCATTTCTGCTGGTTTGTCTAGCCCCATCATATCTAATAAAGTTGGCGCAAGATCTGCAAGTTTTCCGCCGTCTTTTAATTTGGTTACACMCGGATAGTTGACAAGAATAAGAGGAACAGGGTTTGTGGTATGAGCTGTGAAAGGCCCTCCGGTTTCGGGATCGATCATTTGGTCTGCRTTTCCGTGGTCAGCAGTTATAAGAGCGGATCCCCCTGTGGCTTYTATTGCTTTAATAACTTGTTCTACCGATTTATCGACTGCCTCCACAGCTGCCATAGCKGCGTCCATGCTGCCGGTATGTCCAACCATATCGCTGTTTGCATAGTTTGCAATGATCACATCATATTTTTTGCTTTCGATTGCTTCGGTAAGTTTATCTGCAACTTCGTAGATACTCATTTCTGGTTGAAGATCATATGTTGCAACTTTTGGAGATGGTATAAGAATGCGTTCTTCGTTTTCGTTGGGCTCTTCTATTCCTCCATTAAAGAAAAATGTGACGTGAGCATACTTTTCTGTTTCGGCAATACGGAGTTGTTTTTTGCCTAAGTGCGCAAGGTATTCACCTAAAGTATTTGTTAAGATTTCTGGAGTAAATGCAACTTCTTTATCAACAATGGTGATGTCATATTGAGTAAGGGCAACAAAAGTGACAGGAATTAAGTTGCGATTAAACCCAGTAAATTCTTTATCAACAATGGCTCTAGTGATTTCTCTGGCACGGTCTGGTCTAAAGTTGAAGAAAATTACAGAGTCACCCTTTTTAATTTTGCCTATAGCGTGACCACTTTTGGTGACTACAGTAGGTACCACAAATTCATCGAGTATATTTTCATCATAAGATTTTTGCATTATAGTGGAAACATTTTCACTCGTATTGCCTTCACCTTTGCAAAGTGCATTGTACGCCACTTCAACTCTTTCCCAACGATTGTCTCGATCCATTGCATAATATCTTCCGGAAATACTAGCAATTTTTCCAAGGCCGATTTCGCGTAATTTAGCTTGAAGTTGGTCTACAAAATCTTTTCCAGAGTCTGGAGCCACATCTCTTCCGTCCATAAAGGCGTGAACATAAAGTTCTGTAACTCCCAGGTTCTTTGCCATTTCTATAAGACCATATAGATGCGTGTTATGACTGTGCACACCGCCATCTGATAAAAGTCCCATTAGATGTACTGCCTTGCCTTCGTCACGAGCTTTTTCCATCGCGCCTTTGAGTGCGGGATTTTCTAGGATAGTACCATCTTCTATTGCTTTGGTGATGCGAGTAAGTTCTTGATATACAATTCGTCCGGCGCCGATGTTTAGGTGTCCAACTTCGGAGTTGCCCATTTGTCCAGCAGGTAACCCAACCTCCAAACCGCTAGCAGCAATTGAAGTATGTGGACAAGATTCCATTAGTTGATCAATATAAGGAGTTTTTCCAAGTTTAACAGCATTTCCTTCTGTTGCTTGATTTAAACCAAAGCCATCTAAAATTAATAATAGTGTTGCCATAAAAGCTCTCATTCCTTTCGATTATACACTAAAATAGTGATTAGTAATCATTCACTAATCACTACTTACTACTAACTAATAATTGACAATATCAGMAAAGTCAGCTTTTAGGCTAGCGCCACCAACAAGTCCGCCATCAATGTTACCCATATTAAATAACTCGTTTGCGTTTCCAGCATTTACAGAACCGCCGTATTGGATGCGAATTTCATCTGCAACTTTGTCGCTATAAATTTCTCCAACCACGTCTCTTATTGCTTTGCAGACTTCTTCGGCTTCTGCGTTAGTTGCAGTTTTGCCAGTTCCGATTGCCCAAATAGGTTCATAAGCGATAATAACTTTTTTGGCCGCTTCGGCGCAGACATCTTTTAAAGCAATTTTAGTTTGAAGTCTAACAAGATCTACGGTAATTCCTTGTTCTCTTTGTTCAAGACTTTCTCCAACACAAATTATAGGAATAAGATTATGCTTAATTGCGGCAAGAACTTTTTTATTTACRGATTCATCTGTTTCGGCAAAGTATTGTCTTCTTTCGGAGTGGCCGATAATTACGTATTTTACACCCATTTCTACAAGCATATCAGGAGCAATTTCTCCAGTGTATGCACCGTTTTCTTCGAAATACATATTTTGAGCACCAACGGCTATGTTTGTACCTGCCGTTGCTTTAAGTACAGCATCTAGGCAAACGAAAGTTGGGCAAAATATTACATCTACAGCATCGGTATTAACTTTATCTTTTAATAAGTTGACAAGCTCTACTGCCTCCTTAGGGGTTTTATTCATCTTCCAGTTACCAGCAATAATCTTTTTACGCATAACATCCTCCAATAAATTTATTTTAATTGAGATCTCTGTCCCCCACGAAAGGGGAAAGAATTATTACATATCATCTGCTGCTGCCACGCCAGGAAGTACTTTTCCTTCTAAATACTCAAGGCTTGCTCCGCCACCAGTAGAAATGTGTGTCATTTTATCAGCAAGACCTAAAAGGTTAACGGCACTYACAGAGTCGCCACCTCCAACAACGGTGATAGCATCAACGAGTTTTGCAAGTGATTCACCAACGGCAAGGGTACCTTTGTTAAAGTTTTCAAATTCGAATACACCCATAGGYCCRTTCCAAACAACAGTCTTAGCACCTTCAAGAGCTTTTTGGAAGATCGCTATAGATTTTGGTCCAATATCGTATCCAGCCCATCCATCAGGAATTTCTTCTACAACTTTAAATTCAGTATCATTTTTGAATTCTTTTCCGACAACTGTATCAACAGGAAGAAGTAAATTTACGCCTTTGTCTTTGGCTTTTTGTAGCATTTCACCAGCATATTCAACTTTGTCAGCCTCTAAAAGAGAGTTGCCAACAGGCTTGCCTTGAGCTTTCATAAATGTGTATGCCATACCGCCACCGATAATTAATGTATCCACCTTATCCAAAAGATTATTGATTACACCAATTTTATCAGAAACCTTTGCTCCGCCAAGAATAGCAACAAAAGGACGAACAGGCTTTTCAACTGCTCCACCTAAAAATTTGATTTCATTTTCCATTAGGTATCCAACGACATTTTGTTTGCAATATTGAGTGACACCAACATTTGAACAGTGAGCTCTGTGAGCAGTACCAAATGCATCGTTAACAGAAATTTCATCGTCACAAAGTGCCGCAAGTTCTTTTGCAAAACCCTTCGCAGCTTCTGGATCTTTGGAATATTTTTCCTCTTCTGGTCTAAATCTAGTATTTTGAAGAAGCATTACTTCGCCGTCTTTTAAATCTTTTGCCATAGCCTGTGCAATTTCACCAGTAACGGTAGGGTCGTCAGCAAACTTAACAGGAACTCCTAAGTGTTTCGAAAGACTAACAGCAACAGGTTCTAGTGTAAGCTCTGGCTTTACAGTACCCTTTGGTTTTCCTAAGTGAGAGCATAAAATAATTTTGGCACCGCCATCAATAAGTTTTTTAATAGTTGGAAGGGCACCAAGTATACGGTTTTCGTTTTGGATTACACCTTCTTTTAGAGGAACATTAAAGTCACAACGTACTAATACTTTTTTACCTTTGATATCTTTTAAATTGTCAACCGATTTTTTCATGTCATTCTCCTTTGATTAGGTATTGATTGGTATTTAGATGACGAAAAAGATCCAGCCCCAAAGGACCGGACCCTTTTTAGGACCAATTATTTTAATTCTGCGAAGTATTTGATAGTTCTAACCATGTTGCTAGTATAAGAATTTTCATTATCATACCAAGAAACAACTTTTACAAGAGAAGCGTTGTCGCATAATTCTTGTACTTTGGTTTGAGTAGAATCAAATAGTGAACCACAAGTGATTCCAACGATGTCACTAGATACTAATTCTTCATCAGCATAACCAAATGAAGGTGTTTCGTTTGCTTTCATAGCTTTATTAATTTCATCTGCAGTAACTTTTTTCTCAACTACAGCAACAAGTTCGGTTAGTGAACCAGTAGCTACAGGAACTCTTTGAGCAGCTCCGTCGAGTTTTTTATTAAGTTCAGGAATAACCAAGCCGATTGCTTTTGCAGCACCAGTTGAGTTTGGAACAATGTTAAACGCGGCAGCTCTAGCACGTCTTAGATCGCCTTTTGGATGAGGTCCATCAAGAGTCATTTGATCACCTGTAAGAGCGTGAATAGTAGTCATGAAACCTTTTTTGATAGGAGCTAAGTCGTTAAGAGTTTTTGCCATAGGAGCTAGACAATTTGTAGTACAAGAAGCTGCAGAAATAATTGTATCAGTTGTTTTTAATGTGCCTTCGTTAACTCCAAATACAATTGTTGGAAGGTCATCACCGGCTGGAGCAGAAATAATAACTTTTTTAGCTCCTGCATCGATATGAGCTTGAGATTTTGCTTTTGAAGTATAAAAGCCAGTACATTCAAGTACAACGTCTACACCAAGTTTACCCCAAGGGAGGTTTTTAGCATCTCTTTCAGCATAAATTTTGATTTCGTTGCCGTCAACAACGATAGAATCTGCTTTAGCGCTAACTTTATCTGCTAAGTTGTATCTGCCTTGAGCAGTGTCATACTTTAATAAATGAGCAAGCATTTTAGGATCTGTTAAGTCGTTGATTGCAACTACTTCATATCCTTCCGCACCGAACATTTGTCTAAACGCAAGTCTACCAATTCTTCCAAAACCATTAATTGCTACTTTTACTGCCATTTAAAAAATCCTCCTTAAAAAATTAAAATTAATTGATGATGTTCTTCTACCGCAATTGGGTGAATTGCAGTAAAAATTTAAACCTTAATTAGCATAGCATAAGTTATCCAAAATAATCAAGGAGTTTGAGGAATTTTTTTTAATTCAAAATTACACAATATTTTACAACAAACTAGTATCGAATATCAGAATTTATAAATTTGCAAACCTTTATAAGTTATAAAGGTAGATTGTGAACAACAGYGTGGCAAAAAGGGACATAGTCTAACTTCTATATAATTTTTGCAAATATTTATATTTATTTATCATGATTTGCGGAGTTATTCAAAATAATTACCGTATTGGTTAAAAATATTTTTTACAACATCGTAAGCAAGTTTTGGGCGTCTATATTCATCAACAATCCCTTTGTTATTATGAAGCCTTCCGCGTTCTTTAAACCAACCAGCACTCACTTGACAGTCGCAGTATTGCCATATAAATACTCCGGTGCAAGCCGCATTTTCTAGCATCGGCGTAATTTGTTTAGCAATGATGTCTGCTTGTCCCTCTTCGGACCACTTTTCTTTAGAACGCTGGCGATATCCATAAATGGCACCGCAGCCGATCTCGCTTACGATAAATGGTTTAACTTTTCCGGCAGTATCGTTGGCATAGTTAATGTGCTTTTGCAAAACTTCTGCAACATCTCCAGGAAGATACCATAGAGGATACATATTATTTGAAACTACTGTAGGATAGGCAAAACAGATGTCTTTGTAGTGTTTGTTGCTTGCAAAAGTATTTGGACGAGATGGATCCAAAATTTGCAGTTGCTCGAGCTGTATTTTGTGATAGCTAGCATAAGGTTCTTTTTGGCTGATGCATTCGTTGAGGACTCCCCAAATGAAAATGCTAGGGTGATTGTAGTGGCAGTCGACCATCTCGTTGATGCAAGAAATAGATTGAGGCATAAAATTGGGACTGTCCATATCCTCTTCCTTAAAGCCACGTGCGTGAGCCTCTTCCCAGACCAAAATTCCGGCTTCATCACACAAGTCAAGGAATAATTCATCATTTGGATAATGCGAAGTTCTAATGGCATTTGCACCCATGTCCTTAATTTGCTCGATATCATGAACCATTGAAGCATAAGGCAAAGAGCAGCCAAATTCTGGATGATCTTCGTGGCGATTAAATCCCTTAATTCTGATGCGTTTGCCATTCAATAAAATTTGGTTGCCATCTAATGTAATTTCTCTAAACCCGACTGTTTCGATTAAATCATCGTGAATTTCTTTGTCGACAATGATCCAAGTTTTGAGCAGGTATAAATTTGGCGATTCCATATCCCAAGGYAAAACATTAGGGAACTCAAATTCATTTTCTAGCTCGGTTAAAGAATTTTTGAGAAATACGGTTGATTCGGAGCCAAACCCGCCAAGAATAGTTTCTAGCATAAAATCGATATTTCCAAGGATGTCTTGGTCAGAAACATTTTCTACAATTACACGAATTTTAGCAGTCCAAAGATCGCCTTTTTTCACAGGGGTAAAATACAARTTTCTAATATACAAACTCTGCAGTCGTTCAATAACAACGCCGCGTGTGATGCCACCATAGGTCATATAGTCGTTTTCTTTATGAAGAACAGAATCTGAGTTGAAGCTATTATCAACTTCTACTTTTAATATGTGGTTGCCTTCGTCGAGATCTTTGATAACAACTTCAAAAGGAGTATATGCGTTGTAGTGGAAGGTGACAAATTGGTCGTCAATATAAACTCTGGCAGTGTGGCTAACACCTTTAAAAACAAGTCTGATACTGCCACCAGCATAAAATTTTTTGTAAAAAGTGCCGCTGCCTCTATAATTCAAAAAGTCGGGATGTTTTTCTAAACAAGAAGGAACATAAATTTGATAGTTCTTGCCTTTATGTTCTCCTTCATTTGGTACATAATTCCAAAATGTGTTGCTTAGTATCTCATAATTTCTACAAACATTAGTTTTGAATGCACGAATCATAGTAAATAACTCCTTTTATATAAAATTTTGAGAAGTAAAAATATGTTATTTGATAGCATTTTTCATTACTCTAACATATTCTTCCACATAATCAGGTGAATTTATACCATGTTCTTCTATAATTTTTACGATTGCACTACCGACAATAACTCCGTCTGAGATTTCGCTCATTTGTTTCGCTTGCTGTGGTGTCGAAATGCCAAATCCAATCATGCAAGGAACATCGGTAATTTGTTTAACTTTTGAAATGATTGCTCCAATGTCGGTTGTTAGTGTATCGCGAACGCCTGTTACGCCTAATGAAGAAACGCAATACAAAAAGCCTTCTGCCTCTTTGGCAATTTTGGCAAGCCGAGCTTCTGATGTTAAGGCGATCAGCGAAATTAATTTGATGTTATGAGCAGCGCACTCTTCGTATATTTCATGTTTCTCTTCATATGGCAGATCGGGTACGATTATTGCACAGACTCCGGTTTCGTTACATTGTTCCATAAACTTAGCAGCACCATAGGTAAAAATTGGATTGATATACGTCATAATTGCAAGCGGAACGGTAACTTCGGATTTGATGCTTCGTAGCATATCGAAAATAGCATCGGTTGTAACTCCATTTGCTAGGGCACGCATTGTGGCTCTTTGAATAATAGGTCCTTCTGCAACAGGATCAGAGAACGGAAGTCCGATTTCGATTAGGTCYGCACCAGCTTTTTGCATTCTGAGAATGAGCTCTCGCGATGTGGCAAGGTCAGGGTCTCCAGCTGTTATAAATGGAATGAAAGCCTTTGTGGCAAAGTTAAAATTTTTCATAATTTATTCCTCCAAGTTTATGCCTTGATATTTTGCAACCATGGCAACATCTTTGTCGCCACGTCCAGAAATTGTGATTACTATGATATCTTCGTGGGTCATGTCCTTTGCGATYTGTATGGCTAAAGCAACGGCGTGAGCACTTTCTATTGCAGGAATCACGCCCTCCATTTTGGATAAATAGTAAAATGCGGCAACAGATTCGTCGTCTGATATAGGCACGTAGGTTGCGCGGCCCAAATCGTGTAGATGCGCATGCTCTGGACCAATTCCTGGGTAGTCTAGTCCTGCAGAAATCGAGTGTACAGGTGCAATCTGTCCATAATTATCTTGGCAAAAGAACGTCTTCATTCCATGAAATATTCCGACAGAACCTTTATTTACAGATGCGGCGTGAAATGGGGTGTGGATACCTTCTCCTGCAGCTTCCGCGGCAAAAAGCTTAACGTTGGCATCGTCGATAAATGTATAAAACGTTCCGATAGCATTGCTCCCACCTCCGACACAGGCAACAACAGCATTGGGCAGTCTCCCCTCGGCTTCAAAAATTTGTGACTTGATTTCTTCTCCGATAACTTTTTGAAAATCTCGCACGATTAGCGGAAAAGGATGTGGTCCAACAACTGATCCCATTACATAGTGAGTGTCCGCAATTCTAGAAACCCACTCTCGAAGCGTTTCGTTGACAGCATCTTTGAGAGTTTGGGTGCCGCTGGTTACCGGGTGAACAGTAGCTCCTAATAGTTCCATTCGAAAAACGTTGAGTGCTTGCCTTTGCGTATCTTCTTTACCCATAAATATTTCGCATTCCATGCCCATAAGTGCTGCTACTGTGGCAGTGGCAACTCCATGCTGACCTGCACCAGTTTCTGCAATGACACGAGTTTTACCCATCTTCTTTGCAAGTAACATTTGTCCGATAACATTGTTGATTTTATGTGAACCAGTATGATTTAAATCTTCACGCTTTAAATAAATTTTGGGACCGCCAAGATCTTTTGTCATCCTTTCTGCAAAATATAGAGACGAAGGTCTGTTGGCATAATGCTTTGATAGATACTGTAGCTCTTTGCAAAATTGCGGATCATCCTTATAATGGTTATATGCCTTCTCTAACTCATCTAGTGCGCTCATCAAGGTTTCTGGAATAAATTGCCCTCCAAAATTACCATATCTACTCATATTATTTCTCCTTTTTTGCTGCAGCAAGTGTGTGCCTACAATGTAATATTATATTTTTTATTTTATCATAATTTTTGACGCCATCGATTTCGACGCCAGAGTTTATATCAAGTGCAAATGGGTTCGCCGAAATGGCTGAATCAATGTTGTTGATGTTTAAACCTCCAGCCAAAAAAATCTTGTGCTTCGTTGCTGGAATTAGGGTATAGTCAAACGTTTTGCCAACGCCACCATAGCTATTTTCATGAAATGTATCTAATAGTAAATAGTCGCATGATAACTCATCGGCGGCAAGGATTTGCGCGGTGCTTTTTACTCGTACYGCCTTAATAATGGGTTTATCTGTCAAAGATTTTAAGCTGTTAATATATTCTGAAGTTTCGTCGCCATGAAGTTGGATAAAGTCGATTGCAGAGTCTGCTGCAGCAGCAACGAAGTCTAGGTCTGCATTGACAAAAACTCCAACGGTTGCAACATCTGCTGCGAGCTCGGCCTTTATGGTGACTGCATCTGCCAGAGYAATTCGTCTCTTGCTAGGTGCAAAGATAAATCCGATATAATCAGGTTTAAATTCATTGATAGCTCGGAGGTCTTGGGTAGATGTAATTCCACAAATTTTAATTTTCATGGCAACCCTTCAATTCGTTTAAGATACGTGTTTTATCGGTTTGCTTGACTAAAGTTTCRCCAATCAATACGGCATTGACATGAGCAGCTTCTAATATTTCAACATCAGTGCGGGTGCGAATGCCGCTCTCAGCTACAAAAATTATATCTGCTGGGACCAATGCGCGCAATGCAACGGAGGTGTTGATATCTACATTGAAAGTTTTTAGATCTCGATTGTTGACACCTATAATCTCTGCGCCGGCAGCCAAGGCTCGCGAAACTTCTGTTGCATCATGAGTTTCAACTAAGGCATCTAGTTGTAAAGACTTTGCAATAGCAAGATATTCTGCAAGCGCGGCATCGTCAAGTGCTGAGCAGATGAGCAATACTGCACTAGCACCATCAACTTTTGCCTGATAAATTTGATATGGATCAATTATAAAATCTTTCTTTAACAGAGGAATTTTTACGATTTTGCTTATTTGAGCCAAATATTGGGAGCTGCCTAAAAAAAATTCGGGTTCTGTAAGCACCGATATGGCTGCTGCACCTGCGATTTCATAGTCGATTGCTATTTGTTTATAATCGAAATCAGCGACCATAATTCCTTTGGATGGGGAAGCTTTTTTCACTTCACAAATGAAATTGATAGCATCCATATTGGAGATTGCTGCTTTAAAACTGGGTTTGGCTGGAGCGGCAGCGGCTAATTCGCGAACCGTTGACTCGGGAGTTTTTAATTTTTCGGCATCAACCCTAAGTTTTGTGGCTTGCAAAATTTTATCTAAAATCATTATCTATACCCTCCCGTTACTCATTTTAATTAGTTCGTTCAATTTTTCAATAGCTTGCCCGTTATCAATCGCTGCAGTAGCAAGTTCTACGCCTGCAGCAATGCTAATATCAAGTGCAACATAAAGTGCAAGTGCAGTATTGAGTATGACAACGTCGCGTTTTGGACCTCGTTCGATTCCCGCAAGAATGTCTCTAGTGATTTGAGCATTTTCTGTTGCATCGCCCCCCACTAAATCAGCCATTTCGCAAAAATTAAAGCCAAAGTCACGTGGGTCCAAATAGTATGATGTGAGATTGTTATTCTTTATTTCGCAAACATAGGTGAGATCTGTGAGTGTGGCTTCGTCGAGACCATCTTTGCCATGAATGACTAGTGCGCGCTTGATGCCTAAATTGTTGAGCACTTCTGCAAGAGGAACAACCAGCTTTTCGTCGTATACACCCATTACTTGAAAAGAAGCGAATGCGGGGTTAATGAGAGGTCCGAGTATATTAAAAACGGTGCGAATCCCCATTTTTTTGCGAGCGGAAGCCACATGTTTCATAGATGAATGAAATAATGGTGCAAACATAAATGTGATGCCAGTGTTCATAAGAACTTTGTGTGCATCTTCCGCGAGATTGATATTGACACCGAGTGCCTCCAAAACATCTGCAGAACCGCTTTTGCTGGAAACACTGCGATTGCCATGYTTTGCAACTCGGRCACCACAGGCAGCTGCTACCAATGCTGTAGTCGTAGAAATATTAAATGTGTTGGTGTTATCGCCACCGGTGCCAACAATATCAAGCACATCAGAATCGGTGGGTACTTTAAGTGCTCGATTTCTGAGAATTCTTGCAAAGGCGGTGATTTCTTCAGAAGTTTCACCTTTGATGCGAAGCGCAGTGAGAAATGTTGCTATTTTAACTTCATCAACTTTGCCTGTCATTATATCCGTCATTGCGGCAGTGGCAAGGTCTGCATGTAAATTTTGGCCGTTCAAAAGTTTTCGTATTGCTTGATCGATCATAATATATACTCCTAAAATTTATTTATTTAAAGTCTGTGTGTCTAAAAAATTTTGGATCATGGCATCTCCATCTATAGTCAAAATTGATTCAGGATGAAATTGTAGACCGTATATCTCATAATTTACATGTTTGACAGCCATCACTTCATTATCATTAGCAGTGGCAATGACGTGCAAACATTCGGGTAAATTTGTACCAATTAGAGAATGGTATCGTCCAACTTTGATTTTCGAAGGCAAATTTTTAAATAGCTTGTTGTCATTATTAACATTTATTATGCTCGACTTTCCGTGCATTAATTCGGGAGCATAAGTTACATCKCCTCCTAAGGCTTCGCAAATYGCTTGGTGCCCAAGACATACACCCAATATAGGAGTGTTGGAAATGTTAGGATAAGCAACAGTTGCAGCTTGTACTAGGGCTTCGCAAATCCCCGCATCTGCAGGTTTGCCAGGGCCTGGAGAYAAGACAATATGACTGGGATTTAATTCAACGATTTCGTCTATTGTTATATCGTCATTTCGTTTAACTAAAATGTTGTCGTCATATTTTCCAAACATTTGTACTAAATTGTAGGTAAAACTATCGTAATTATCGATTATTAAAATCATGGCAACCTCCTAAAACTGATCTATATTGTAGGCATTTTCTACGGCTTGCATTACGGCACTKGCTTTGTTGCGACATTCTTGATATTCGTTGTGGGCAATACTGTCGTAAACGATTCCCGCACCTGCTTGTACATATACTTTTTGTCCRTCACTGATAGCGGTTCGAATTGCGATGCACATGTCCAAGTTGCCAGATAGATCGATGTATCCAATGGCGCCACCATAAATTCCGCGAGAGCATTCCTCTAGTTCGGCAATGATTTCGCAAGCTCTAAATTTGGGAGCACCAGATAATGTGCCTGCAGGTAAAAGAGAGTTTATGGCATGAAACGCGTCAAAAGATTTTTTGAGTGTTCCAGAAACAATCGAGGCGATGTGCATAACCTTGGAATATCTATGAATTTGCAAATATTCTTCTACTTCAACAGTTCCAAATGCAGCAACGCGGCCAATATCATTGCGTGCTAAGTCGACTAGCATATTGTGTTCTGCAAGCTCTTTTTCATCTGCAAGCAAGGAGCGCTCAAGCTCGGCATCCTCTTCTGGAGTTTTACCGCGCGGTCGGGTGCCTGCCACAGGAAAAGTAGTAATTTTTCGGTCGACAACTTTAACTAGCGTTTCTGGAGAAGTGCCACATATTTCTAAGGCATCGCTTTTGATAAAATACATATATGGCGAAGGATTATTGACTCGGAGCATTCTGTAGGCATCGATTAAACTGCCACTAAAGTCGGCTTCAAATTTGCGCGACAAGACGACCTGGAAAATATCTCCATCTGTAATATACTGTTTTGCACGTTTAACCATATCGAAAAATTTAGTTTTACTGGTAGTGCAATTAAACGATACTGTTTTGGGATATGGAATTTTTTCGGGCGCTTCGGTGCTTTGAATCAAGCTTATAATTTTGGCAATCTCTAGTCTAGCTTTTTTATATTGTTTTGCGATATTATCAAGTTTCATATTTACTATTACAATAATTTTTTTCTTTAAGTTATCGAAGGCAATCACCTTGTCAAAGAATTGAAATTCGAAATCGTTGTCATGATTGAGAGGCAAGGTTAGCTTTGGCTCGGCATAAGCAATCATTTCGTATGCCATATAGCCAATAAAGCCGCCTGTAAACGGAGGTAATTCGGGCAATTTTGGAGATTTGTACTTGTTTATATACTTCCTTAAAATAGTAATGGGATCTTCGGTAGAAGTTGAAATGATTTCGCTGCTGGTGATAGTGGTGATGCCGTTTTTATATTTGATATTTAAGCTAGGCTCGAATCCTAAAAAGGAGTATCTGCCGAGGCTTTCAGAGTTTTCGACACTCTCTAGCAAGTAAAAGTTATCGCTAATTTCATTAAGTTTTCGTAAGATGTTGATGGGGGTTGTTGTGTCAGCAAGAATTTCTGCTGATAACGGAAACATTTTATATTCATCTTTATATTTTGATAATTCGATCATAATAAAATTCCCTTCATGCTAATTTTGTAGGTCATTGTAGCTGACAAATCCATATGCACCAGTTGCGGTTAGAGCGGCATTGATAACAGCTTTTTGAACAACAGTGGCCGCGAGCGTGCCAATTACATTTAGATCTGCTGTTTCGTTGCCAACGCTGGTAGTATATATTGTATCTCCATCGGCCATAGTATGGATAGGGGTAATTGCTCTGGCATAGCCATTTTGTGCCATAGAAGCAATTTTATTGAGCTCCGACTTTGTAAATTTGCAATTCATAATAACAATGGCTAATGTGGTGTTTGTAGCAACGGCGGCTGTCTCTTGCATTGCATATAAAATTTGTTCAGAATTACGCATTGACTTTTTATCTGCAGAAAGAACGCCAGCGACCTGAGTACCAGCGGCATCGAATATGTCACCCAAAGCATTTAGAGCGACCAATGCTCCGATTTTTATGTTGCCAACCTGTRTGGCATAAGCACCGATGCCTGTTTTCATAGCAAAATCCATTCCTAAAATTTTGCCAACAGTACATCCTATGCCGGCACCAACATTTCCGAGAGCCAAATTAGTTGCAGAAGCATTTTCGCAAGCAGCATAAGCCATAGCTTTGGTGGGACGTATATTGGCACAAGCAACACCCAAATCGAACAATGCACTCTGGCAGACTAATGGCACCTTTGCTATGCCGGTGTCGAAGCCGATTCCACGTTGTTCTAAATATTCCATAACACCAGTGGCAGCTTCGAGAGAGAATGCGGAGCCTCCCGAAAGTAAAATTGCGTGTAAGCCAGATGCAGCCATCTGAGAATCTAGTAAATGAATTTCGCGTGATGCGGGACCACCACCGCGTACATCAACTCCACATGGAGCGAATATGTGAGGCAAGAAAACTGTACAGCCAGTTGCTGATGCTGTATTGTCTGCATGTCCAATTTTAAAGCCACCTATGTCTAATAAATTTATTTTGGTCATAAAACTCTCCTTTCTGAGGAAATGAATTAGAAACAAGTACTCCTAACTCGGAATCCTCAACATATATTAAACTTTAGAAAAAGAGCCGTGATTGTTTAATATTACTACATTTTTACCTAAGCGTTTGCCTTCTAATAGAGCTTCGTCGGCTATGCTAATTAAATTTTGTATATTTAAATTTGAGGCAGAAACCGACATCCCAATAGTTAAACTTGTTAATAACTTAAGTGATTTAATAAAATCAGAATTAATATAAGTCTCTAAGATATTATTTAGTACTGCGGCAGCATCGAGATAATGTACAGGAATTATTATCACAAACTCATCACCGCCATAACGCACAACCGTTCCGCGTAGGGGGTCCAAATATCCGCATAAAAGTTTGGCAACAAATTTGATCACCGCATCTCCTGTGTCATGACCTTTAATATCATTTATACTTTTGAAATAATCAATATCTACAATTGCGACAATAATATCATCATTATTTTCTTTTGCAAGATTAAATAGTTTATCCAAACTGCGTCTATTATATAATTTGGTCATAGGATCTAATTCAGATTCTCTGGTGGCAAGAGCCAAAATATTGGCTTTTTTTATGTTGATAGCAATGAATACTCCGAGAGTTTGAAAAAATGTTTGCTTATTAGCCGTGAAATAGTCTGCAGTAAATTGTTCCAAAATGATTCCGCCTAATAATTTGCTAGTAGTAAAATCTAGGAGAGGAACATATAGCCTAGATTTTGGAAGCATTTTGGTAGAGCATCCAAGTTCTGAAATATTTTGAGTTATTTCTTCTGAGTTGTATAAATGAATTTCTTTGGGATTATTTATCACAGAATTTGATTTGAGAATATCGTATGATCTAAAATGGTTATTATTGTCTATATTGCGTTCAAAAATTCTTAAGTAGTTCTTTTTATCAACCCACAAATAGCAACTACTAGCACCTGTAACTCCCATGATCATATCAGTTGTAGATTCCATAAGTTCTACAAATGTAGTTGTTTCATAAGCAGTTTTCATAACTTCTCCTAAGAGCCAGACCATGCCTCTTTGCATATTGAGTTCATTTTCTAGTTCTTCTAGTTGCTTTGCATTATCTGAAGATTGCATTAAATTCACCTTCTTTCAATTATAATTTTATAATATCTTTGATATAAATTCAATATTTTTGAAAAATTTTAGTCTGTATACTAGAGTTRAGAATTTTTCKATACGGTACATTTTTGTTTATTAAAATAATAGCATTGATTTCTGCGCCAATTAAAATAAATAGACCATTGGTATATAGCCATATTAGCAACACAAAAATTCCGCCGATGCTGCCGTACATAGAGCCATAATTAGAAAAATGTTCTACATATATAGAAAATAAATACGAAAAAACATACCAGCTAATAGCTGTAAAAAAAACGCCGGGCCAAAGATATCGATTTTTGATATGTCGTCGCGGAATAACTCTGTGAATAAAATAAGAGCTTGAAATGAGTAATATCCAAGATAAACACAATCGTGTCAAGTCCCACATTAATGTATAAGATTTAGGGTATCGTACCAAAAATAACTTTAAAATATATTGACCTAGTTTATTTCCAAAAATTAAAAGCACAACCATAGCAATTAGTATGAACGCTAGAAGCAAAGAATACATCATACCGGCAAGTTTTCTAACAACAAAATTTCGACTATCGACTACCCCATAAGCTAAGTAAATTCCTTTAATTAGTGTATTCACTGCAGCCGAAGTTGACCACAGTGCTAGTACTGCACCAACAAAGATTCCTGTGCCAGATCTTTTTTCGATCATAGAATTAACTGTAGATTCAACTAGTGGTGCAACCATACTAGGAACCACTTTTGGAACATACTCCATAAAGTTGATAGAATCTATTTTGACATAGGAAATTAGGTTGATAATCATAAGTAAAAATGGAAATATAGCTAAAATCCAATAATAAGTCATTTGGGCACTTCTAGGACTTACGTCATGGTTCAGAAAACGCTTTTTTATATTATAATAATAATATTTTATTTTAGCCATAAGAACCTCCTTTAAACTAATTATTTTTAAATATATTAAAAGCCTAGTATGTAATATAACCAGATCGGTGGTTATTATTTACTAGGCCCAAGTTTAATTATTTTTGTTTTTGAGTTTTTCAGCTTTTTTTTGTGCTTTGGCATCTTTAGCTGCCTGATCAGATTTAGCGGCGGCATCTTTTAGCTCCACAGACTTAGTGCGTAGCTTACTTGCTTTAACTAACATTTTTTGTCTAAAACCTGTTTTTGCTGGTTGAGGAAGTTTACCGCTTAATACGTTAACAATCAAAACTCCAGCAAGTTCAACTTTGCAGGTTTTCTTTACTGGGAGTATGCTATAGATATTTTCATCACAAAGCAAAGTCATAATCTGGGGACCAATTTTTGCGATTACAACAGGCATTTGTCGTTTGGCTTGCCTTTTAGGAATTTGTTCTTTTACCATTTTGGGAAGATTTATATTTTCTAATTTATCTTTTTTCTTATCAATAACAAAAATTTGTGTTGCTTGTTTATGTTCGTTTATCATGGCTTGTTGTTCGTCAAAACGTCCTTGAATTTTTCTGCCCCAAAAATATAGTCCAATAAGAACTCCGCCTATTACGACTATCCAAATCAGAGCAACTAGCCAACCGGACATTCCTGACTCAGCTGTAGCTACTGCAACTTGTTGTGCCTCCATATCAATCACTCCTTTTCCCATGTAGTATATCACAAATTATTTTGTTCTGCTATACCGAAGATGCCAATTCCATGTATTACTATCTATGGCAATTGGTCAAATAATTCTTGTACGTATTGTTCAACCTGTTTTGGAAGAAGTTTTTGTTCTTGCCTTGATAAATGTGTTACTTCGATAGGCTTTCCAATGTTTACATAAATTGTGGTAGATTTAATCTTATTAGGCAATTTATTATTTTCAAATATACATTCTGTGTTTTTGATGGCAATAGGAATAATGGTGGCTCCAGAATTAAATGCAAGTTTAAAACTTCCGGATTTAAATTCGCCGAGTTGTCCAGTCTTGCTGCGAGTGCCTTCTGGGTAGATAACTAGAGATTGATGATTTTTGAGCGCAGCGGTGCCTTTTTTTATCGATTCTAATGCTTGGCGAGGATCGTCGCGGATCATATAGATGCTTCCGATTACATCAAACCAAGTGCTTATGATGGGCATTTTCTTTACTTCATCTTTGCCGATAAATATGCAAGGGTCATCTATCACTGCCGCGATAGACATTGGATCATAAAATCCTCTATGATTTGATACATATAAATTACCTCGTTGTGTAGGTAAGTTTTCTTTGCCCATTACAACAATCTCGGAACCAGATGCTTTGATCATTCCGCGGCAAAATGACTGCATAATGCGATAAATTTTTTCAGAATAAATTTTTTGAGTTTCAACATCTAATTGCTGATTATCAACGCGATATTTGTTGCGATCTTTGGTATTTATAATAAAGTGATAGACCATAAAAAATAAAGTTTGTAAACCTTTAAACATATTTTATACTCCTTTCTGATATAGTAGGCAAGCCAAAAATAAATTCAACCTGCCTATGTTTTTATTATAAAGCTAGTTCTGGCTGATCTGATGCTATAACATCAAATTCAATCTCAGCAGGAATGACTCCGCCAGCCGAAACAATCAACTTAATTTTTCCGAGTTGATCGAGGCTCTGAACGATTGCTAAAGCTTTTCCGCCGTATAATCTACGATAAGGAACTTTGTCGTGTTCGAGGCTGGAAATATTGCCATTGCCTTGGCCTAGCAATTTGCCCTCTCCAATCACCTCAAAGTCTACCAAAATATCACTATCATTTACAAAATTTCCTAATTTATCACAAACTCCAATTTCTATTAAAGCGCAATCAGTATTGTCAGCTATTAAATTGGATTTGGCACAAGTGGCAGTTAACTGATATTCTTTTGCAGAAGTGTTGAGAGTATGCCTTGCGACCTCGGTATCATTTTCATATGCTATGGCAATGAGCTCACCCTTAGTGTATGGCACTTCCCAAAAAAAGTTATCTAGAGTTTGTTTAGATTTTTTGCCTAAAGATTGTCCGTTTAAGAAAAGTTCAGCTTCATTTATTGATGATATTGCATATACCTTTATTATGTCACCTTCGAGAGCTTTTAAGTCCCATGAAGAGGGCATTAGCCAAATAAATTTTTTTGTGGTCCAGTGAGCTTTAAAATAGTATGCCCAATCTTTGAAGATTCCAATATAATCTATGATGCCAAATGGAGAAATTACGTTAGGGAATCTATATGGGAAGGTTTCGCCTCGATAATCTATGCCTGTCCACATAAATAATCCACACATATGAGATTGACCAACATATGCTTTTAATGCTTCTTCTGGAGTTTGTCCCCATCTAGGATAGCAATCACCGTAGCAAGTTAAATTACCATAAGTTTCCTTATTTGGCCATACTGCACTAACGTTTTTGGCCTGGGTGATAATTCGTTCAATCGGTGCTTTATGCATATATTTATCAATTCTAACTGTGGCAAGCCCTATTAATTCGGTATTTACAAAGCAGCCTTCTGGATTTTCCTCTTTCAATTTGGTGTATACATCAAAATCACGCAACATCATGTAATTTACACCATTTAGAGGTAGGTCTAATCCTTTTGCTTTGTGATTCAAAATATGGTTTCGGTATCTTGCGTTAATGGCCATCAAGTAGTCTCGAGTATCATCATGTAATTTTCCGGTAGCAATCATGCGTTTAAATACTCGTACACCTTTGTCTTTGCCGAGGAGATCCGCTTCTTCGTTGCATAGCGACCAAGAAAATATGCAAGGGTGATTTCTGTCTCGACGAATCATATCTACAAATGGTTTCATGCTTTCTTCGGATACTGCAGGCCAACGAATTTCATCCATAACGATAATCCCTTTTTCATCGCAAATATCTAGGAATACAGGATCTGGTGGATTATGAGAGCAACGATACGCATTGCAACCCATATCAATCAGTTTGTTAATTTTATATTCATGCACAGACCGATTACAAGCAACACCAACTCCGGCAAAATCATCATGACCGCAGGCGCCTCTCAAAAAGATAGGTTGACCATTTAATTTCATTCCTTCTGCAGAATTGTATTCAAAAACTCTAGGGGCAAATTTTTGCTCGAAGACTTCTGTTCCAGCAATTGAAGTGAGCGTGAGTTTTGCAGTATATTGGTGCGGATTTTTATCACTCCATAAAATGGCATTGGATATTGACATAGGTATTTCGAAATAGTCAACTTTACAGGCTGTCGCAGTACCTGAAAAATTTGTGGTGGCAATAGATTTTTCGGCATCAAAAAATTCTATGGCACAAGTAAATTCAGCTTCTATTAGGCTATCAATTTCTACTTGTACTGAAAAATCTGCTGTTTTGGTGGCTAAGTCAACATTTTTCTGTTTGATATAAATTCCATTTGGCACGAAGCAAAGCTGGGGAACAATCTCTAAAAATGCATCGCGATAAATGCCTCCTCCAGTATACCACCAACCTTCTGGTTCCGTTGCATCACAAAATACTGCTAAAGTGGAAGGTTTATCATAATTCACAGTTTCGGTAATTTCGGTTCTGTAACTATTAAAGCCACTCAGTTCTCTTTTGACGATATCGCCATTACACCACAGCTGGCTGTCGCGATAGATGCCATTAAAGGTAACAAATATACGTTTGCCAAGAGAGTCTGGAGGTAAAGTGAAAGTTTTGCGATACCAACCAAAGCCTGTATCTAATGAACCGGTAGAAAAAGGAATATCACTGGTATATACGCCGCGATCGATTACAAAGTCATGAGGTAACTGAACATCTTGCCAGTTGCTATCATTATATTGAGGCATAGAAAGATTAAAGCTACCTGTTTTGGTCCATTTACGAGGTAGTTGTGTCTCAAATATTATGGTAGGTCCGTCATCTTCACCTGCATCAGCAGTGCCATAAAAAAATTTCCAACCAAAATTCATATTGTATTTCATAATAATATAGTGTCCTTTCAATTTTATATTGTATTTCGCAACTATATCAACAGCTAGAAACCCCACAGATAATTGTAGGGTTTACGCTACTATATTAGAAATTAAAATTTTTGAGCATTTCGTCTTTCAAGAAGTATAGTTTATCTGATAAATCCACAGGCATAATTTCGGGATTAATAAATCTGGTATGCTCTTCCCACAAAGTAGCCATTTCTTTTTTTGCATAAGCTGCTATTTCTAATATGCTCGGAGATTCATAAACACATACGCCATCTTTAAAAATTGGCACAAGAAGTTCACGTAAAGTATATTTTCCAGGGAGTAAAGCCATTTTTTTCCAACGAGCATTGTGGTCAGAAGCTATTACAGTTTGAGTTTCATCGTAGTGCTCATCATCTAGTGCAACTATATCGACTTTGATTTTATGATGTTCTTTATCATAGAAGCGAACTATTTTTTTGATTCCGGGATTAGTCACTTTGGCAACATTATCAGAAAGCTTGATTTTGGGTATAAATTCACCATATTTATTTTCAGTTGCAACAATTTTATAGACACCTCCAAATGCTCCCCAGCCTTCAGATGTAATCAAACGTGTGCCTACCCCCCACAACGAAATTTTTGCTCCTTGCAATTTTAAATCAGTTATTAAATTTTCGTCTAGGTCACTCGATGCGCTTATTATGGCCTGCTCATATCCGGCCGCATCCAGCATCCGGCGAGCCTTTTTGGAGAGATAGGCAAGGTCGCCACTATCAAGACGAATGCCATATATTCCGGTTAGTTTACCGACTTCTCGCAACTCGTCAAAAACTTGAATGGCATTGGGAATACCGGAGCCAAGTGTATCATAAGTATCGACCAGCAGAATAGCTTTTTCAGGAAAAATATTGGCATAAGCTCTAAAGGCTTCTAATTCGGTATCGAAACTCATAACCCAGCTGTGTGCATGTGTTCCAGAAATTGGAAGTCCAAATATTTGCCCAGAAAGTACATTGCTAGTGCCAGTGCATCCGCCGATAATGGCAGCTCTAGCACCATATGTACCGGCATCAGGCCCTTGAGCGCGTCGCAATCCAAATTCAAGAACAGTATCTCCTTGGGCAGCAAGGCACACTCTAGATGCTTTGGTTGCTATGAGAGATTGATGATTGATTATATTTAATATAGCTGTTTCGATAAATTGTGCCTCTATTATATTAGATTTTACACGTAGAAGAGGTTCATTTGGAAAGACAATAGTGCCCTCAGGAACAGCGTATATTTCACCAGTAAATTTAAAAGTTCGTAGCATAGCTAAAAATTCATCTTTAAAAATATTCAAACTCTGCAAATATGCAATATCAGCTTCTGTAAAATGTAAATTGTTTATATAATCTATTACTTGTTCAAGGCCTGCGCAGATGGCATATCCTCCGTTATATGGATTTTTGCGATAGAACATATCAAAGACTACAGATTTGTCAGTTATACCATACTCAAAATATCCTTGCATCATAGTAAGTTGATACAAGTCGGTTAAAAGTGTTAAATTTCTCATTATAAAATAAATCCCCCTTATACATTGATTTTTTACTGTATTGAATGGAATTGTCTATATGTAACTATACAACCTTTTGTTAAATTATACAAGTATTTAATTCAAAAATAAAGAAGCTATCTCCTATGGATAGCTCAACGGTTGCTTATTTATATATTATATATTTTCTTTAAATCATGCAAGGCATCATGAATATCATGGGTTATACAAATGCTTTGATCTGTAATTTCTGATGGAACAGAAACTTCGTTTAGATTAATGCTTACATACGTGGCTTTATTATTTAGTTTAGTATAATGCCAAAATGGATATTTGATGATACCGGGTGTGTTTAAACCAACTCCTAGCTCTAAATACAATATTGGTTTGCTTTCAGAATATGTCAGCAAAAATTCTTCGTAGCGCTCTTGTGCTGCATACCAACCTGGGGGTTGAGCAAATGTATCATCGATTCGCAAGTTGCTAATAGCAGGGGCGTCACAGTAGGGACATTTTGGAAGCATCTTGGTGGGAACTCGCATATCTTTTTGAAATTTGACCATTGTTACTATTTGGAATTGATTTTTAAAGGTTTCTTGCACGCAAGGGACAGAACATTGAAATAGTTGATAGTCTCCTTGGGTATAAAATAATCTTTTTCGGTCGAAGCCGTGATTTAAAAAGGCATGATCTGCATTTGTGGTGAGTACAAAATAATTTTTATCTTTGATTAAATCAAACAAGATATCGTACGTATCATTTAATACATAGTTGTAGCCATTCATAAATACATGGCGACTCCAATATGCCCATTTTGTTTCTAAATCCGGAAATTCATAAAATGCTGAAGAATACATATCAGTTAGACCAAATTTTTGAATGAAGTCGGGAAAGGCATCGGTAAACCTTTTGCCAGAATAAGTCAGCCCAGCAGATGTGGATAATCCAGCTCCAGCTCCAATTATAACATTATTAATTTGACTTAATATTTGTGCTAAATCTTCAATCTGTGCGGAGTAACTCGGAATATATTTTGTAGTCGATATCTTTGAAGACATTGAACACCACCTTAATCTTATCATTTTCGGTAAGGAAATTTTTAACAATTTTTATGGCTATTTCTGCAGCTCGTCGGTTTGGAAAATGAAATTCTCCAGTAGAAATACAGCAAAAAGCGATGACATGACAGTTTTCTGCCGCGGCAATGCTTAACGAAGATTTATAACAGTTTGCTAAGTCTTCTTCATTTTGAGGAGTTAATTTGTCATGTACAATAGGACCGACTGTATGGATTACGTAGCGACAAGGTAAATTGAAAGCGGCAGTCATTTTCGCAGATCCCGTTGCTTCTGGATGCCCTTGTTTTGAAATAATTCCATCACAAGCTTGGCGAAGTTGTAGGCCAGCTGCAGAATGAATCGCATTGTCGATGCAATGATGATTTGGAATAAAACATCCAAGAAGTTGACTGTTGGCAGCATTCACGATCGCATCTACTTGAAGTCTAGTAATATCTCCTTTCCATACAAAAATGTTTCCGTCATCAGTAATAAGTTTTTCTCGAGAAATAATCCCTTTTTCGGCAATTTCTTGTGATAGAAAAGCATCTTGAATCTGAAGCCATTCATCGCTAATGGGGATTGGTTTGCGTACATTCATTAAAGCACGTAATAAGTTGCGTTTTTCAGCAAAAGTCTGTGGAATTTCGACATCACTATATTCTGCTGCTAAATGTGTTACAAGATAGTCTAATCTTTCTGATTGGTTCATTGTTTCACCTCAAATATTATAGTATAAGATTAGTCTATACAATTTAAGAATTTTTATAAGTAAAAGAAAAGGACTGCCATAATAAAGGCAATCCAGAATTTAGAAATTATATTTTATAACATAAATTTTTTGATACTAAACTTAACTGTTTCACCATTTACTTTCCATTCTTTGACAATGGTTTGAGAAAGTTTATTTTCTATTGCATTTGCAAGGACTTCGGTTTTGATTAAATCTGCATTTGCTTCGATTATAGCAGCAATTTTATCGTTGTCTGCATATCCCACGGTGATATGATCTTGAACAAGTAGATCAGATTCCTTACGCATAGTTTGAATTTTTGAAATAATTTCGCGTACGAATCCTTCTTCTATTAATTGATCATTTAACTCAGTGTCGATGACAGTGGTAAATCCAGCTTCACTGGCAGCGATATAGCCTTCTTTTTGAGTAGTGGCAATAAGAAGATCATCTTTAGTTAGACTGATATTTTCGCCTTTGATTTTGAGAGCGAGGATGCCAGATGCATTAAGTTCTGCAAAGGCCGCGGTGCCATCAAGATTTGCTAATGCAATTCTGATATCATTTAGAAGTTTACCATATTTGGGACCGAGTGTGCGCATTTGAGGTTTAAACGAATACGAAATAAAGTCGGTCGCATCACTTGTGAAGATTACTTCTTTGACATTTAGTTCTTCGGCAACAATTTGAATAAACTCGTTTGTGAGAGTTTTGGTAGAACCCACATACATTTTGCCAATTGGTTGACGAGTTTTGATATTTGCTTCATTTCGGCAAGCACGACCGAGGTTTACAATTTTTAATACACTGTCCATGTTTTCTTCTAAGTTGGTATTGATTAGAGTTTCATTTGCAGTAGGAAAATCGCACAAGTGAATGCTCATAGGGGCTGTTTTATTAGTGGTACGAACAAGATTTTGATAGATTTCTTCTGTTAAAAATGGAATTAACGGTGCAGCAATTTTGATTAACGTTTCCAAGACAGTGTAGAGAGTCATATATGCGTTGATCTTAGTTTGCGGCATTCCACCAAGCCAGAATCTTTCGCGGGAGCGACGGATATACCAGTTTGATACATCATCAATAAATTCTTGCATAGTTCTTGATGCTTCAAAAACCTTATAATCGCCGAGGAAGGTATCTACGTTTTTAACAACAGTGTTCAATTTTGAAAGCACCCATTTATCCATCATATTTAAAGATGCAGTATCAAGAGTGTATTTTTGAGGGTCAAACTTATCGATATCAGCATACAAAATATAAAATGCATAAGTGTTTAAAACAGTTCCCATAAATTTACGAGAGGCCTCTGTGACATTATCTATACCAAAACGGCTTGGCAGCCAAGGTGCGCTTGCATAGTAGAAATACCAACGCACAGCATCAGCTCCGGTAACATCAATTACACTAAATGGTTCAACAACGTTTCCTTTGGACTTGCTCATTTTTAAACCATGTTGATCGCAAACGTGTCCCATAACAATTACATTTTTATATGGCGCGACATCAAAAATTAAAGTAGAAATAGCCATTAAAGTATAGAACCATCCGCGAGTTTGATCTACTGCTTCTGAAATAAAGTTTGCAGGAAAATTTTGTTCAAATAGTTCTTTGTTTTCGAATGGGTAATGCAGTTGTGCAAAAGGCATAGATCCGCTATCATACCAGCAGTCAATAACATCAGGAACGCGCGTCATCAGTTTGTTACATTCTGGACAAGTAATATGAACCGAATCAATATATGGTTTGTGAAGTTCGATATCTGCAGGGCAGTCTGGGCTAAGTTTTTTGAGTTCTTCAATACTGCCGATAACGTGTTTGTGACCATTAGGACATTCCCAAATTGGCAAAGGCGTGCCCCAATAGCGGCTTCGAGATAATCCCCAGTCGATAACATTTTCGAGGAAATTACCAAAGCGGCCTTCTCCAATAGAAGGAGGCAACCAATTTACTGTTTTGTTATTAGCAATCAATTTATCGCGAACCGTACTCATTTTTATAAACCAAGTATCTCGAGCATAATATAGAAGCGGGGTATCGCATCGCCAGCAATGAGGATAGCTGTGTTCATAAGGTGAGGCGGCAAATAGCTTATTATGCTCGTCTAGCCACTTAATGATGAGCTTGTCTGCATCTTTGACAAAAATATTTTGCCATGGAGTTACTTCTGGAGTAAAATATCCTTGCTCATTTACAAGCTGAATAAACGGAATATCATTCTCGCGACCAACTTTGGCATCATCTTCACCAAAAGCAGGGGCGATGTGAACGATTCCCGTACCGTCAGATAAAGTAACAAAATTATCCGCAACAACAAAGAAAGCTTTTTTGTCGGGCTTTGCAAAGTCGAATAGAGGTTCGTATTCTATACCTTTAAGTTCGGCCCCAGTATATTCTTCTAAAATTTTTACATCTTCGCCCAAAACCGCTGTGACAAGTTCTTTTGCTAAGATAAAGTTTTCGCCATCTTTAGCAGCTTTTACATAAAGGGCGACAGGATTTACACAAAGTGCAGCGTTGGACGGAAGAGTCCAAGGGGTTGTGGTCCAGGCTAGGAAGAAAGTGTTTTTCTCCTTTAGTAATTTGAATTTGGCAATGGCAGTAATGTCTGTTATATCTTTATAGCCTTGAGCGACTTCATGAGAAGATAGAGGAGTTCCGCAACGAGGGCAATACGGCACAATTTTATATCCTTTATACATCAGATTCTTGTCCCATATTGATTTGAGAGACCACCATACAGATTCAATATAATTGTTATCGTAAGTTATATAGGGATGTTCTAGATCAATCCAATAGCCAACTCGCTCACTCATTTTTTCCCAATCACTTTGATATTTAAAAACACTTTCTTTGCATTTTTTTATAAAAGCATCTACACCATATTTTTCAATTTCTGGCTTACCGCTGATGCCTAATTGTTTTTCGATTTCTAGTTCTACAGGAAGTCCATGAGTATCCCAACCAGCTTTTCGGGTAACGTACTTGCCTTTCATAGTTTGATAGCGAGGGACAAAATCCTTGATTACACGAGTGAGTACGTGACCTATGTGAGGTTTTCCATTTGCAGTTGGAGGCCCCTCATAAAAAGTAAAATTTTCTTTATTAGCTCTAGCTTCTATAGATTTTTCAAAAATTTTATTTTCTTTCCAAAATGAAAGAGTCTCCAATTCTCTATCAACAAAATTTAAGCTAGTATCAACTTTTTTATACACTAAATAATCATTCCTTTCAAGACTAAAATGGATATCGAACATCCTTATTTTTTGATAGTCTTATAAACAATCGTCAGATACTCAAGATCAAACGTCTGCATACTTTTTTTGATGTCAGCATATACCAAATGCCAAAGAATGTCAAGTCATATTTGAAAAATAGCATTAGAGTCGTATACCGAAAATATAATTTAATAGGAGATTTTGTAACAACAATGATAACTATGAATAAACAAATAAAAGCTTGATTAATAGTATAAAATAAGTTATAATAATGGGTATATTTTCCAAGAAAGAGGGTGATTTTGCTGATATAAGATAGTTATTTGGAGGTGAAGATAGATGAATCTTATGGTTTTGGGTGGAGGGCAAAATGTTGGGGCTAGTTGTTACTTTTTGAAGTTGGGAAAATCTAATATTTTGTTAGATGCCGGGATTGGAATAGACAAAGAAGGATTGGTTTTTACACCAAATTTACACGCATTAAAAACTTCACCATTTATAAATAGTTTATCTCAGATTGATGAAATTTTTATTTCTCATGCGCATTTAGACCATGTTGGATATTTAACTCATGTTGCGACAGAATCAACTCAGGCGAATACATACATGACAGCGGTGACTAAAGCTTTGACCAAATATCAATTATATGATAGAGTGTATAGTAATGCCAACGCAAGAGAATTAGAAAGGCTAGCAACTAAATCGGTTTTAGATAGAATAATTTCTGTTACCTATGCAAAAACAATTAAATTTAGAAACTATAGTGCTACATTTTTTCCGGCAGGGCATATTCCAGGAGCCATGATGATCTTGTTTGAATATC
The DNA here is from genome assembly GCF_000171335.1 of Candidatus Epulonipiscium viviparus. Taxonomy (GTDB): domain Bacteria; phylum Bacillota; class Clostridia; order Lachnospirales; family Cellulosilyticaceae; genus Epulonipiscioides; species Epulonipiscioides viviparus. Next base: position 8,858 of record NZ_ABEQ01000023.3, on the reverse strand, counting down.
GTAATTCAAAGATTTTATATACTGGAGATTATTCTATTGCGAATAGTCCGTTGACCAGTGGGTGTTTTGATTTTTCAGGGTTTAAGATAGATACCATGATTATGTGTGGTTTGCATTCCAAACATTCCAGTTATGCAAAAAACCAAAATGGTATATATAAAACAATAGAAAAGATATATAAACAAATCTTTTTAGGTAGATCTGTATCTTGTCAGGTAAATCAGTTGACAAAAGGGGTAGAGTTTCTAAAGCTTCTCAATGATTTTAATCAGCAAGATATTTTGATTTATGTTGATAAAAATTTACTGAATGTTATAGAAAAATTGGAAATACCGATATTGCATGAAAATGTGCGCTTATATAATAGTGCTACTGTATCGGATGCACCTCATATTTGTATAACGTCTAAAAAGGTTACAAAGTCTAAGTATTATAATATGAATATAGATTTTTCATTGCACGTAGACTTTTCGGAGATTAAAAATTTCGTAACTAAAATTAATGCGCGTCATGTATATATAGTTCATTGCGAAAAGCCGTTTAGTTTAAATGATCATGACATAGAACAAGCCGTAATGCGGGAATCGGATTGTCGTTCGCAATTTATTTTTATTGATAATCAGGAGATATATAGACTGTAGAAAGAAGAGGTGTAAAATTTGAGTAAAATTAATGTAGAAAAAAAAGAGGTTAAAAAGATTTTAGAAAAGGTCCATGTAATAATGGAAAAAAAGCATATTCCAAGAGTAAATCGACAGCATAATTTTGAACACTATATAGAAGAAAATAGAATGTTGCGAGTAATTTGTGAAGATTATTCGTACGAGCCTTATCAAATTGCTATTAATATGAATTCAAGATATGATTATGATTTGAATGGTTCGGACATAATTTTGAGCTTGAAAAAACGTAAATTGGGGCATCCGGCAAGAAGAGTTGAAATCTTTAGTTGGGCCGAAAAAACAATGCTATATTTTGGTCAAGCTATCAATGGTGATAAACAGGCCTTTGAAAAATTTCAAGAATTACGACAAAATGCAATTAGCTCTCATATTTCTAGACATGAAGAAGAATTTAAAATTTTGGCGATAATGATGTATTATAAATACCCGGAATTGGATGTTTATAAAGAGCTAAAAGAAATATATAAATTTGGAATTGTATATGCAAAGTATTTTTTCTATGATGTAGTTGATATTATTTCAGATGTGTATCATTATCCAAAAACTAATCAATTTAATAAAAAGTATAARAATAATGATGAAATTAATAATTTATCAAAACAAGATTTGATAGATAAGATTACAGAATTAGAAAATAATAACAATAAATTAGAAAAAGATAACAACATGCTTAATAATATGTTAACGGAATTGCAAGATGATTTTGAGAAACAGCTAGAAGAGAGTAAGGTAAAGGAATTTACGTATTTTTTTAGCCAATTAAATTCTGAAAAATATGGATGTGTTTTAGATGAATTATTGGTAATTAAGAAAGAGGTTAAACGGTTACGAAAAGATAAATTTGATTTACCTATTAAATTAAATGGTCTTCTTATTTTGATTGATAAATTGGCTAAATTTGTTCAGGATAATAAAATTAATCCGATGAAAAAAGGAAGTGATATTATAAATTTAACATTTGAAGAAGCACAATTTTGCTTATATGATGGAAGTCCTTATGCAAATAAAACTGATGTAAAAAGAGTAAAAATAATTTCACCTGGTTGGATATATAATGACATTCAAATTTCAAGACCTAAAGTGATGGAGGTGACTAATAATGCATAATGATTTATGTGTGGGCATTGATCTTGGAACCACCAACTCTGTTTTAGCAACTATTTCGCTGAAGCAAAATGGAGATGCGATTAGCAAAGTAATTGATATACCAAGAGCAATTGATATGTATAATTCTGTAAGTTCGAAACCAAAACTTTCAACACAAAAAAAGTCTACGTTGCCTTCTTGTGTATATTATCGTGAGGAAAACAATTACTCGCCCTTGGTTGGAGATTTTGCTAAATTACAATATGCTCTTCGACCCCATTTAGTTGCAAAGTCTATTAAAAGTCAAATGGGAGAACCGTTTGCTGCCGGATTATCGATGGATATTCCGGATAAGACTCCTTCGCAGATTTCGGCACAAATTTTAAAGCATATGTTAGAAGCAACTGCAAAAATTTATAGAACTAAGGAAATTACTGATGCKGTGATTACAGTGCCGGCAAATTTTGACTCTACTATGTGTAAGGCAACATTGGAGGCGGCGGTTTTTGCGGGAATTCAAATTAAAAATGAAGATGGAAGCGAACGACCAGTGCTTCTTTCGGAACCTAATGCCGTGATATATGACTTGATTAATCAAATTCAAAACGGAGAAATACATTCAACAATTATAGATCTATTAACTCAAAAAAATGTAATGGTATTTGATTTAGGAGGTGGGACACTAGATATTACAATGCATACTATTTCAAGACGTGATGGATATGCTGATATTTTGAAAGTAGATGAGATAGCAACCAATAGATATACTAGACTTGGTGGAGATGATTTTGACGAGTTGATTGCAGAAGTTATGTATACTAGATATTTAAAGCAATATGAAAAATATCCAGAAATTGTGACTGAATTAAAACGTAAAAAAACACAAATATTACCAATTCTTAAGGTGTTTGCAGAAGACATAAAAATCGAGCTTAATACTCGCTATGGGGAAGAGTATGTCAGTGATTCTGGCTGGGATGATGATGAGGATGAGGGTTTTTCTGTTGGAGGAAACATGGGCGGGATTGCTTATGCCTATGATGACAGTTTTACTAAAGAAGAACTTGAAGATATTTTGCAAACTTTTATGGCTCAAGATATAAAATTTGAAGACTACAAGCACATAGAGTCTATAACAGATACTCGAAATATCATCTATCCTATATTGGATGTCTTACAAAAAGCTGCTGAAAAAATGGGAATAGATAATCTAAAAGTGGATGCGGTGGTTGTAAATGGTGGAATGTCAAAATTTTATATGATTAAAAATAGGTTAGCAGATTTTTTTGGATTTGAACCTATCATTGCACTAGATCCCGATCAAGCTGTGGCAAGAGGTGCGGCAGTATATCATTATTATATGCACAAGTATGATGATATCATTAAAGATGATATGAAAATAGGTTTGGAAGTGGATGAAAATGCTATCCAAAATGAAAGTATGTCGAGTACAGAAGAGGCTGTAGCTATCAAAAACAGTATCAAAATTGAGTGGGGACGTAGTATATTAAATGATAGCCTATATTTAGGTTCTAGAAATGGTGCAGTAACTCAGTTGATAGAGACAGGTGCCGAACTGCCGTATATTTCAAAAGTAATGTTTGGATTTAGAATAGAGCCTAATCAACAAAAAATTACTATTCCAATTCAAAGTAGAAATCTGGATGGTACGTATCGAACGATTGCTAGTGGAAATATTGTATTTAAGCAAAAATATGTAAAAGGCAGCTATGTTGCATTTAAGGTGCATATGGGGACCAATAAAGTTATTACGATTAATGCTTGGACTAGTGATGATGAAAAAGGAGAATTGAAAAGAGAAAGTGGAATAGTTGAAATCGCAACGGAGAGTGGAAAAATTAATAGAGACAAAAAATATAAGTTTAATCCGCCAGGAGGAACACCCTTAAATGCTGTTGCAGAAATAAGTAGACTTATACAATTATGTGATAAAATTGCAAAATCTAAGCCTCCATATTTGGATAAAACTTTGACTTTTAAAATTCAAACATTGATTAATAATATTTATCAAGCACCTAATAAATCTGAGTTTAAACCTTTGATTTTAAAAATATTGAAAGAGACTACCAATGATGAAACTAAAATGCGTTTTATAATTATGGCAAGAAAAATTGGAAATATATGGTCTGAGAATGAAAAAAAAGAACTTGCTAAGAGATGCATGGAACAACTGGGTGGAGAATTTCACCAATTAGGCGTTGCAGGTAAACAGGTGACAACAAATATTCAAGCTATTTTTACTCTAGGAATGTGTGCAGATGAACAAGATTTAGAAAAATTGATGAAAATTTGTAGGCAATCAAGATATCTTAGGGCTTGTTTATATACTCAYGCCAAAACAAAAACTAATATAAGTTGGATATTAGAAGAGTTTTTTAAGAGTGTAAATCAAGTAGAGAAAGGGAAAGTAGACTTGATACAAGATACTGCTCATGCTATAGGTGTTGCATTAAAGGATCATACGATTATATCTTCTGATGAATTAGAAAATGTGATTATGCGATTGATCGATGCAATTAAAACAGCTAATTTAAATGATTGTGGATTAATTTCTTGTATATTAGCACTTGGCTGTATCTGTGATCAGAGAAATAATTTAAACGATATTCAACAAGTGATATTACTAGATGTTAGAAATATATTGAGCGAATTATATAAGTATTACGACTCCTACATTACAGGAAGATGTGCAAAAATGGGTGAAATAGCAATTAAACTTATTGATGGGGCAACGCTGGAAACAAATGAAGAGGAATATTTATTAATTAAGCTAGAAAATGTAGATTAGGCAGGGAAAATACTCCCTGCTTTTTAATTGTATGATATTTTTAGCCATTCAAGCGCTAGATTAACCCAGCTTGCTACATGTTCGTTGAGATGTTTTTCGTTAGTGGCACTTTGGTCATTTGCTAAGCTTAGCCCATGTGTTCCGAAGGGGTAAATATGAAGTTCGAAAGGTATGCTATTTTTTCTAAGCGCATCAGCAAACATAAATGCATTTTCGACTGGAACTACTTTATCAGATATTGTATGCCAAATGAAAGTAGGYGGTGTTGCTGCAGAGACATAATCAGATATGGCGGTAGTATAGTATTCCTGTCGAGAAGGTGTAATGTCGATATCTTCAACAACAAACTTTGGAGGGGTATGTGGTTTGATATCAATTACTGCGTAGCCTAAAAGTAATTTATTTGGATAGCAATCTGTAGATTTAATTTTGAGTGTATCAGATATAAATTTGCGACCAAACAGTGTGGCTAAACTGGCACATAGATGTCCTCCAGCCGAAAAACCGGCTATGGATATATTTTTGGGATCAATGTAATATTGTGTAGCATTAACTCTGACATGAGCAACGGCTGCAGCAAGCTCTAAGAGTTGCTGTGGATATTGAACTGGTAATACGCTATATCGCAATATAAATACATTATAGCCTTCTGATAAAAATTTTAAAGCAATAGGCTCAGCTTCTCTGTCAGAAGTATACTGATAATATCCACCAGGRCAGATTATTATGCAAGGACGTTTATTGTGAGTGTYATATTCTGTACTTTTATATTGATTATATATTTCCAAAATAGGATTAGCACCTGGAATAGAAAGAGAAGGATAAATYTCTGCTAAGTTTAATTTAGTTTTCATGAGTACCTCCAAAAATATTTATGTGTTAATTATCTAAAAWTTTTTTGAAATTGACAAGGTGAAATTGATAAATATTTAATAAAACATACTCAAAATGTATGGTAAAGTTTGGCTTGCCCTCATATAATTTTACGATATGAAAATTTTATTAGGGGGTACGTTATTGATTACTCAATCAGAAATTAATTATTTAAAGAGTCTTCCTGCTTTTAGGATAAACGAAATGGTAGCCCAAATGCTAGCTGTGTTGAATAATAAAAATAAATTGAAAATGTTTTATGAATTTAGCTGGGTAAAAAAAATGCAAGATGATATCGATACTGATACCCAAATTGATGAATATATCGTAACGGCTCTCAATGTGCTCTATAGTTTAGAGTATATTCATTCTGAAATAATCATAAACTTGACGATGGAGCTAAACTTGATATATTTAAGGAAGCGCAACAGACTTTTATGGCCATTGTTGACTAAATTAAATGAGCAAGTTGATACTATAGATAATTTAAATGAAATATTAATTAATATAGATAGCGGAGTATATGCTGCAGATAACCCATTAATTAACATATTTAATATTACATCAATTTTAGGTGAATATACAATAAAAAATATTGAAAAAATGAAAATGATTACAAATGAATTGCAAAAAAACAATGTTTTATCTGATATAGAAATAAATTTACAAGATATTATAACACTGATTATGGATGTTGAAGAAGAAATTGGTGCTATATATTTGGAGTCGCAGACATTAAAAGATAATTTTATTGGAAAAATTTTATTAAAAACTGTTGAAGAATATCACCTAGATATAAAGAAAGAAACAATCGATAAATTTGTGATGACAAATAAAATACTGGCAGAGCAGAACTTAAATATGAATACTAAAATTTCTATTAATGATATTTACTTAGAGTTAATTGAAGCCAAAATATTAAATTATGAAAATATTGATAATTTTATAAAGAAGATAGACATGAATAAGGTGATAATTCCATCTATAGACTTTATTTTAAATGAATGTAGAATTGAGGATATGTCGAAATCTTTTAGGAGTTTAATACGCATGGGCATAAGTGGCGATAAAGATGCGCAATATGATATAGGCTTTGGATATACCAACGGTATTGGGGTTACAAAGAATGTAGCGAGAGGTTTTAAATGGTTTAAAATGGCAGCGGATCAGGGGCATAAGAATGCTCAATATGAAGTAAGCTATGCATATATATATGAACAAGCATCTATTGTAAATACCAGTATTTCACATGATACTCTTCCTTTGTTACTAGGTAATAAATCTGCAGAAGTGAAAGTTATAACCGAAAATCTAGAACTAATAGATAATGCTGAACTTTTTGAAAATTATAAATTGATGGCAGAAAGAGGAGATGCGACAGCGCAATATCGAATTGCTTCCGCATATATTTATGGAAATGGTACAGAGAAAAATTTGATACAAGGATTTCGGTGGTATCAAAAAGCTGCGGAGCAAGAACATGTAGAAGCGCAATACAAATTAGGATATTGCTATGAAAAAGGAACAGGTGTTGATTCAGATTTAGAAATGGCATTTAAATTTTATCAAAAAGCCGCTACCTTAGGAAGTGTAAAAGCTCAGACTAATCTAGCTTTATGCTATGAAAAAGGTATAGGAACTACTTTAGATTTGGATAAGGCCTTTGAATGGTATGTACGGGCAGCAGTAAGTGGTTTTGCTAAAGCACAAAATAATCTTGGATATCTTTATGAAAACGGAAAAGGCGCAACGAAAAATTATTCTAAAGCATTTGAATGGTATCAAAAAGCTGCAATACAAGGTCATGCAAAAGCCCAATATAATTTGGCATTGTGCTATGAATATGGTAAGGGTGTGATAAAAAACTTGGATGAAACTTTTAAATGGTTTAAAGAATCTGCAGAGCAAGGGAATATGTATGCACAGTACGCATTAGGAGCGGCATATATAAAAGGCTTGGGAACTAAAAAAGACAAAGAACAAGGCTATTTTTGGTATCAAAAAGCTGCCGAGCAAGGACATCTGGAGGCTGGAGATAAGATTAAGAAAAGAAAGTTTTTTAAAAAATTAAATATAATAAGAAGAAAATGACGGGGGTGTATAGAGATGGTTGATATAGACTACTTAGTAGCGCAGCCGGTGTACAAGATAAATAAAATGATTGCAGAAATGATTGCTTTATTTATTGATGGAAATAAGGATGCATTACTACAAAATACAGACTGGTTTAAAAGAATGCGAACCAATCAATATGATGATTATATAATAGAAACGATTGTAGCATTAAATGAAAGAAATTGTATTAGCGCGGCAATTATAGTAAATCTTAGAACAATATTAGGACTGCTAAATATCGAGTTAAAGAACGAATTGATTGCAGAACTATTGATAAGCTTGGATGAAAAAATTTATGCAATGAATAATTTAGAAATGGTATTAAATCAAGTTACATATACAACAGATAATATTATTGGAGATATATTACAGGTAACAGCATTAATAAACTTTCATACATTGAATAATATTGAAAAAGCTGAAATAATAACTACACAAATATTTGAAAATAAAGTTATTGCAAGCAAAGAATTAGATATGTTGGAAATTTTGATGCAGATTCAAGATATTGAAGAAATTGATATTGGAGTAATTTATCTGGAGCTGCARGTATTACAGGACGATGCTATTTGTACAGTAGCATTAGAGATGTTAGAGGCATATCATTTGCTATCTGAAACCAAAAAAAAGTTGATTGAGCCAACAAGTTTTATCGAAGCGATGTTRGCAGAACAAAAGTTAAATGCCCTAGCGCAATTTGATGTGTTTAGTATTTATAAAAATATTATAGAAACGAAAATGGAAAACTATGAAATACTATTTTTAGAAGAAGTGATGTCAAACTCCACCATTTTGCCTATAGATTTCATGGAGCCCGCAGATGCAAAAGGGCAATATGATCTAGCTTGGAAATATATCAAGGGAATCGATATTAAAAAAAATGTAAGTGCTGGAATTGATTGGCTGCGCACTGCTGCAGAGAATGGATATGTATATGCTCAATATCATATGGCGCTGAGATATGCAGCTGGAGATGGGATAGAACAAGATGAGCATAAGGCTTGGGAATGGTTCGAGAAGGCAGCGGCGCAAGGACATGCTAAATCTATATATAAATTAGGAAAAATTTATACTGATGGAATTATAGTAGAAAAAGATTATGAAAAAGCTTTTAATTGTTATTTGCAGTTGGCTCAAAAAAGCAACAAAGATGCTCAATATAAAGTGGGTATAGCATATATGTATGGAAATGGTGTAGAAAAAGATTCGACAAAAGCTTTTGAGTGGCTAAAGAAAGCTGCCGAAAGAAAGCACAAAGAATCTCAGCACAAGATTGGAATTGCATATGCTGA